>NZ_CP125370.1:5825000-5979552 GCF_030034735.1 Paenibacillus sp. RC334
CCGTATCCAGAATGACGAATCGACTTTGCTCCAGCTCCTGAAGCGCCTTGTGATTCAGCATGATGAGATAGCGCTCGGATGACAAACGACGCAAATAAATATTGTACTGGTTCGCCCATGCTGTAATCTCGCTCGACACCTTCGCAATAAGCGCGGTACGTTGCTGATCGTCCATTCCCTGAGCAGCTTCATCCATATTATCAAGCATAACGATGCCGAGCGCCAGCCGCTCGTTCTCATACTGCTTGCGCAGCACCGCCAACTCCGTTACTTCATACAAATAAATCAGACGCTCATCCAGCACGATGAGGAACTGATAATAGCGCTCATCATGCTGTAGCTCTACCTTTAGCTCACGCACAGGCTCCTTCGTTTCCTTTTTGGCACCCAAAGCTCCTGCCAGCTGGGGAAAAAGGTCCTGGAGCGGCTCGCCTATCAGTGACTGGTCCTCGAACATTTCCCCAGCGAACCGATTGTGCCATTCTACCGTTCGATTTTCGCTGTATAAAATGATGCCAAACGGCAGTGAGCTGACCGCTTCCCCTTCCACCCGCTTGATGCGAAAGGAAAGGCCGCTGATATATTGATTCAGTTCCCGACGGAAATCCAATTCCGTCTTCAGCATCAGCCCGCCGAGCAAGAATGACAGCACCAGTCCCATCACACCCAGTTCCCAGTTATACATGGAAATACATATGACAAGCACCAGCAGCAGTAAAAACGCCCAGACAGTCTGATAGCCGTGCCAGCGTTTTTGTAGAAATTTAGGCATGACTGTTCACCCTATTTCTTTGATCTTGTAATAGCTTCACGCAGCGGAAAGGCCAAATCAATAATACCGATAATGCGGAGTGGCTGGAACACCAGAACGACGAGCGATAGCAGCACCGCGATCACAGGGCTCATGTTACGGCTATGCGTCCAGAAGTAAATAAATCCGATCGTCTGGATAATAAAGCACGCATGAATCAGCGGCAACATACTAACAGAAACCGCCTGAACCCAACTGCTGTCAGAGGACATGGCCACCCACTCAAACACAATCGCCAGCAGGTAATACCAGATGAGCGCGCGTGGCAGTCTCCATTCTCGGGCAGGCTTCATTTTGCGTACAGGCACATCAAGGCTACTCAATGCCGGACGCGTCAGAGCGTGCGTGATCACAGCCAGTAAAAACGAGGTCAGGATCAGCACATATGGAACTTTGCCGATCATCATCGTACCGAGTCTCTGTGTATCTTCTGCTGTCCAATTCATGCCAGGAAGCATCGGATTGCCATTTAGGATTTGCTGTACCAGATTTGCCGATATAGCAGCCTGATCACGAAGATACTGCGAAAGATCAAACCCGAAGGTATACGTAGCGATGAGCAATACAACCAACAACTCGGCTAAAATCACACCCGTTCCGGTCATCAACGCCTGAAAAGCAGGTGCTCCCTTTTTATATACCCGTCCCATTAACAAGGCGGGGATCAGAAAATAAATCGCGGGAAGCAGCAAATATACATCTTGTAGCGCTATAATCAACAGCACCGGTATGACATGAATCAGAAATCCCTTGAAAGGCAGCGATGAAAACAATACAACGCCAGGCACAATCAGCAAAAATACGGTAAAGATTCTTAAGGGTGTCAATAGAGACAGCAGCAGAAGCAAATAAATAACGCTCCATGCTACAGTTGCCAAGCGGAATTTCAAAGTTTTCACCTCTTACGCATATGTTCTTCCAGTGCGGATATGTCCTGATACCAATCCTCCAGCTGGTGTCCTTCTTTTCTGTGCTTTCTTAGCTTGTCGATGAGGAGATCATCCAATTCACGGTAAGGCACCCCAAGACGTCTTCCCAAAATATAACTGCTCATCATCAGACTCGCCAGACAATCGCCAATGCGGGCTGTACTGCCCTCCCACATCGCTTTAAACAGACGGGAAACCTGATCAAGTACCTCTGTTTTGAGCCATTCAATCACCTTGGCCCGTTTAACTACATCCATTTCTTTAGGCATATGATGAAGAGTCACACCCCTCTGAAAAAGCTTTATTCTCCATTATAGCATATCCTATTTTGAAAATAACTGTTACCCCATAGGATAAATAGTTATTTTCAAAGCAGCTATGCTGCTTGCTTTAGGATGACGAGTTAAGCGATTCTCTCGACACGAATTTTTCACAATATTCAATAATCTGGCTACGGCGGACAATGCCAATAAACCGTTCCATATCATCCACCACAGGTACAAAGTTCTGCACCTTAGCCAAATTAATTAAATCCTCCATATTGGCATCAATGGACACCGGCTTTATCGAAACCCGAAGCGGGACGTCCTTGAGCATAAACTTCGAAGCGTTTTCAAAGGTTATTTTCCCCTCAGATTCCTTCATATGCCACAGCAGATCACCCTCTGTAACCGTGCCGGTATATCTACCTTCCTTATCCAAAATCGGAACCGCCGTGAAGCGGTGATGCTCCATTCGCTCCAACGTTTGCCGTAAAGTTGCATCCGCCGTGACAAAAGCAACCTCTTGTTTGGGAAGCAAGAAAAAAGCGATATTCATGAGAAAAGAATCCCCCTCAAAATCAATTGTAAAATCAAATGATTACTCACTGAATGTCCTGCTTGTCGGGAAGCTTCAGCGTCTGCGGGGTTGTGCCAGAATCCAGCCAGTTTGCGATCATAAGTCTGGCGTATTCGAGTTCCTGTTCATTGGCCCGGTCATAATACAGGCCCTTTTTCTTGAAACCTTCCCCTGTAATCGTAAAGCTCGAAATTTGTGGTTGCCCCTGCGAAATGGCCTGCTTGCCAAGTCCTGTAATAAAAGTAGGCTCCATGTCCGTCTTGAAATTGGCTCCCATAATATCGAGCAGCTCCGGAATCTTGGAGATTCCGTTGATATTCAGCAGCTTATCCGCCATTGCATTCAGAAAAATTTGCTGCCGTTTGGTACGGTTAAAGTCGCTGTCTTCCCTATATCTAACATAATACATCGCTTCTTCGCCATTATAAAGCGGCTTGCCCGCCTCGATGCGGAACTTGATATGCAGCGGATTTTTATTCTCAATCGGCTTATCGATGGGAAGCTCAACCCCGCCCACCGCATTTACAGCATCCTGAATACCCTGGAAATTAATCGTAGCATAATAATCGGCCTTATGCTCCATCAGCTTCTCTACCGTAGCTATGGACATATCCTCGCCTCCGAACGCATAAGCATGCCCCAACTTATCAAAATCATCCTCACCGTCATGATTTGGATCATGTCCGACAATCTGGACATACGTATCCCTTGGAAGGGAAACCAGAAGCACACGCGATTCCGCAGGCCGTACAGCCGCATAAATAACCGTATCCGAGCGGCCACGCGCCTTCTCGTTCGGCCTTTGGTCCGTACCGAGCAGCAGCACCGAAAACGGCTCTTTCCGATAAGCAACCGGCTCCGACTGCTTCTGTCCCTCCGATTGGCGCGGCTGAAAGGACTTCTCCAGCTTGCTCTCCAACGTCGGAGATACGAACCAGTCAAAGGCCACCAGCGTCAGCTGTTTACGGAACAGATATCCTCCCACCGCAATCAGAAACAAAACAATACATGAAATATATAGAGCGGTAAACCTTTTTTTATTCTTAGGCTTGCCGCCTGTCCTTCTCCTATGTCTTCTCTCCATAACAGGTTCCTTCCTTCTTTACTTCGATAAATCCCATCTCTTCATTAAACCGAATTTGGCTCTTATGAAGCGGAAACTTCCCCCCACAGCATAAAAGGTCTGCTACCTTGTTGTCAAAAAGCGTAACATACTGAAAAGTACACATACAGAAAAACCATCTATCGCTCCTCTTGAACTGTGACCCTATTTGTGGACACATAAAAGAAAAGAGTTAGATTATGCTGTTAATAGATGGTTCCTGTATTCATCAGGAGTCATCTTTTTTAATGTCCATTGATACCGATCGGTGTTGTAGTAATCCATGTATTCATTAATGCGTGCCCGTAATTCCTGGAGAGTAACGCTGTCCCTATACTCGAGTTCATCCTTCATATGACCGAAGAAAGACTCCATGGAGGCATTGTCCCAGCAGTTACTCTTTCGCGACATGGACTGCTGGAAGCCTATCTCTTTAACTCGAGCTTGGAACCTCGGATTCGTGTAGTGAAAACCTTGGTCAGAATGGATGGTGGCTTCGGGGTGAATGTTGCCATCCAGTCGTTGAATCAACCTGTCCAAGGTTCGATCTACGATCGTCATTTCTAAGGACGAGGATACATAATGAGCAAGAATCTGTTTGCTTGCACCGTCCTTTACACAGGACAAATACGCACATTGCCCCTGACCATAGTGCAGGTATGTGATGTCTGTGAGAAAGACTTTCTCCGGCTCGCCCTGGTCAAACTGACGCTTAAGGTGATTAGGGAGTGTCTGGTGCTCTTGTGTGGCCTTTACAAGCTTACGGTACGGATTGGCCTGGCGTATCTTGGCCACCAACCCGTATTTACGCATGATACGGCGAATTTTCTTATGGTTCATGATGACGCCACTCTTATGCTCCAAGCACATTTTTAAAACAAGTGCTCCCACTTTCCCATTACGTTTTTCAAAATGTTCCCTGATGAGTAACAGATCCTGTTCGTCTGCTTCTTCTCTCAGCTGTCGTGCTTGTTCAGCGGCTAACCACCGGTAGTACCCGCTTTTACTGACATTCGCCATTTTACAAAGATGATGAGTCATCTTCTCAAGTTGATGCTTACGGATGGTACGATGGATGAGTTCGAAGCGCTCAGAGGGTGTCAGCGTTGGTTCTGCTGGGCTTGTCTCTCGAGCGCCTCGAGCTTTTTTAGGAAGTCGTTCTCCGCTTCCAGGAGCTTTATCCGTGCCTCAGCTTGTGCAAGCTTCTTCTCCATCGACTGTTCTGCTGCGGGCCTTCCCGTGCTGCCTTTTCCTCGTTGCTCTTCCAGAAGACCTGCTTCACCTTGAGAAGCAAAGGTTCTTCTCCAACGTTTTAAGCATCTATTCGGATTCTCCCGTCCGATCATATCTAAGTTGAATCCTGCCTCCCTGAAGATTTCCGCAGGAGTTTTCCCCTCCTGATAGGCCTTTAGAGCTGCCAACTTGAATGTGGGTTGGTAAGCAATAGAACGCTCTGTAATATGCAATACGTTAGTATTATCCTCCATCTGGCGGATCTGACTTTCACTAAACCTTTGCTCACCGGTAGACCAACGGTTCCCCATTTTGTATCCCCAACCTTTCGTGTATACCGATTATAAACGCAAAGAGACCCGAGAGAGGTCACTTTTTTTCAAAGTGTCCATCTTTCGGGTCACAGTTCATCTAAAGGGGTAGATGGTTTTTCTGTATGTGTATAATTAAATGGAGCCTGCGCCTAATCCGAGTACCTTGTCCAGATAACGCAGTGCTGCTTCTTTATTGCCGGACACTTCTGTCTCCCGCCGCTGGTCCTGAGCATATTTCAGCCTCGCTTCTTCAGCCACCTGCTGCTCCATCCCCTGTGGAACAACCACGACGCCGTCAATATCCCCGACAATCCAGTCTCCGGGTTGGATACTTACTCCGCCAACCGATACGGGTACATTCGTTTTGCCTCCACCATATTTATTGCCCGAGGCAATCGTAGTCCCTCTGGAAAAAATGGGAAAGTTCAGCGTTCGGACCCCCTCAATATCGCGAATCACGCCGTCCACTACAATCCCCTGCAACCCCAGTGTCTGCGCTAATCCTGCCACAAAATCACCCGCCACCGCACGGCTGGTATCTCCCTTGGCGTCAATAACCAACACATCGTCGGGGTTAGCTTCCCGAATGGCCCGAAGCACGGCCAAATTATCTCCCGCAGGTATAGTCACGGTAAATGCTCTGCCTGCAATCTTGCAGTGCCCGTGTATCGGCTTAATATCATAATCCAGATTGGTTAATCCGCCCAGAACATCTGAAATACTGGTTGTCGGAAGCTCCTTAAATGGTTGGTCTATGCTCGACATATCGTTCTCTCCTCTTGGTTGCTTTTGGTTGTTTATGGTGAAGCCACGCGTGTATGGCGGTTTACCGGGACAGGTAAGCCCAGATGCTCCCGCAGCGTGCTGCCCTCGTACTCTGTCCTGAACAACCCGCGATTCTGAAGTTCAGGGATTACACCGCCCACAAATTCATCCAATCCACCCGGTACATAAGGCGGCATAATATTAAACCCATCGGCGGCATATCCCACGAACCATTGCTGGATGTGATCTGCAATTTGCAGAGGCGTGCCCGTCACAATGCGGTGCCCACGCGCTCCGGCAACCTCCTTGTACAGCTGGCGCAACGTGTACCCCTTATCGCGTGCAAGCTTGAGCAGCAGTTGAGGACGACTCTTTCGCCCGTCCGCTTCCGGAATATCCGGAACCGGTTCATCCAAAGAATAAGCCCTCATATCATACTGAAATCTCTCTGACAAGGAGTCGTAAGCGAAGGAGTCATCAATAAAGCTTTGCAAATATTCATATTTTTCATGAGCTTCCTTCTCTGTGGCACCGATAACCGGAAGCAATCCTGGCATGATGTGTAGATGCTCAGCGGTACGACCGTATTTGGGCAGTTGTGCTTTCAGATGACTGTAGAACTGCTGTGCATCCTCCAAGGATTGCTGTGCCGTAAACACCACTTCACCAATCCGGGCAGCGAGATCCTGGCCCGGGCCAGATGATCCTGCCTGAATAATGACTGGATGGCCTTGAGGACTTTGCGTGACATTAAGCGGCCCTTTTACGGAGAAAAATGTGCCTTCATGATTCAGCTCATGCAGCTTGCTCTTGTCGATGTACTCTCCCGTTTCTTTATTCACAATGTAGGGCTGCTGTTCCCAGCTATCCCACAGCCCTTTGACGACCTCGACAAACTCCGCAGCGCGTTCATACCGCAAATGATGATCCGGGTGATCTTCCCGCGAAAAGTTTTTGGCCGCTTCAGGTGATGAGGTTGTGACAACATTCCATGCTGCTCGCCCCTGGCTCAGTTGGTCCACAGATGCTAACAAGCGGGCGATATTAAAAGGATCGTAATATGTCGTTGAGGCTGTGACAGCAAGACCGATCCGGCTGGTGACCGTAGATAAGGCAGCCAGCAATGTAATCGGCTCAAAACGGGCGATGACGGATGCCGCAGCATCGGGAGACGTGATCAGACCATCAGCGAGAAAAACCATATCCAGTTTGGCCCGCTCGGCTGTTTGAGCCAGTTGCTTGATTAATTCAAAATTTTCACTTCCCGATTGGGCATCTTTGTGCCGCCAGCCCGATGTATGGTGACCGGCAGCCTGAATGAACAATCCGAATTTCAGTTTTCTTCCTTCGCTCATGTATGAAGAACTCCTTTCCCCTTCTGTAACTTGGCAGCAAATTGATTCGTCGGCCGAGATAGACCGAGATTCTCACGCAGGGTTCTTCCCTCATACTCCGTATGGAATAATCCTCTGCGTTGGAGCTCAGGCACGACAAGGCGAGCAAAATCCTCCAGCCCGGTCGGCAACTGCTGCGGCCGGATTACAAAGCCGTCACAGGCTCCCTGACTGAACCATTCCTCCATCTCGTCGGCAATCTGGACAGCCGTCCCGGCAAAGGTACGGTGGCCATTGCCCCCCGGAAGCCCTTTCGATCAATTGGCGAATCGTCAGCTTTTCGGTTTCGATCATATTTTTCATTAATTCAAACCGACTCCGGTTCTCATTAATGGTGGCAGGGTCAGGCAACTGCGGAACCGGACCATCCAGCGGATAGGCGGACAAATCCACCTTCAGTCGGTTAGACAACCGCTGTAGCCCAAGCTCGGGTATAACCGACTCGCGCAGCTCAGCCTCCTTCTCTCTCGCCTCAGATTCGGTAGCTCCGACGATCAAGCTAAAGCCCGGTACGATTTTGACATCCTCCGGATTACGTCCGTATTTCTCCACTCTCGATTTCACGTCAGCATAGAACGCCTGTGCATCCTTTAACGTCTGCTGGGCCGTGTAGATCATTTCTCCCGTCCGGGCGGCCAGTTCCTTCCCATCCTCCGACGAACCCGCCTGTGCCAGCACCGGATAGCCCTGCGGAGGGCGTGGAAGATTCAGCGGACCTTCGACCGAGAAGCGCTCGCTTTTATGGCGAATCGCATGGATTTTGTCCGTATCGGCATATAGTCCCTCGTCTTTGTTAAACAGCAGCGCATCGTCTTCCCAGCTATCCCACAGCTTGGTCGTCAACTGTACAAATTCCAAGGCCCGTTCATAGCGCTCCGTATGCTCAAAATTCTGCTCTCTGCTGAAATTCAGATGCGTGTTGCCGATGCCTGTCGTCACAATGTTCCAGCCTGCACGCCCCTGACTCAAATGATCCAGCGAAGCAAACAGACGGGCTGTGTGAAAAGGTTCTGTATAAGAAGTAGATACCGTAGCCACCAATCCTATGCGCTCCGTTACCGCAGCTAAAGCCGCCAGCAGCGTATACGGCTCCAGACGGTTTAATGCCTGATGCTTGACTTTCTCGCCCAACTCGTAAGAATCTGCCAAAAATATCGTATGGAATTTGGCTTGTTCTGCAATAAGCGCCATCTTCTTATATAAAGAAAAATCTGTTACCCCCGCCGGCTCTGCCAGAGGATGCCTCCACGCGGTTTCATGAAAGCCTGTACTATTCATAAAAAAATTCAAAATCATTTGACGTTGATAACTCACTTTCCCTCACCTCACACTCTGGTTCATTTGAGTTTCCGCATTTGTTCCTGTATGTGTTGCTTACATCGTCACTCACATTGGAAAATGGCAGGCTACGCCATGCCTGTCTTTATGCTGCTCGAAGACTGGAATCTGACTTTTGCAAATATCCTGAGCCATTGGACAACGAGTATGAAAGCTACAACCGCTTGGCGGGTTGATCGGACTTGGAATGTCGCCCTTCAACAAAATCCTCTCCTTGGTTTTCCGTGGATGAGATACAGGAATGGACGACAGTAATGACTTCGTATACGGGTGCTTGGGGTGAGCAAACAGCTCATCCCTCTGCCCCATTTCAACGATCCTGCCCAAATACATGACAGCTATATGTTCACTGACGAATTTAACGGAGGCAAGACCGTGAGCAATGAAAATATACGTTAGCTGATATTCCTTTTGCAGCCTTTTCAATAGATTTAAAATCTGAGCCTGAATCGAAACATCGAGCGCCGAAACCGCCTCGTCACAAACAATCAGCTTTGGATTTAGCGATAATGCCCGGGCGATTCCGATCCGCTGCCGCTGTCCACCACTGAATTCGTGCGGATACCGATTCAGGTGATGCTCTCCCAAGCCGACAATTTCCATCAATTCGCTAATTCGCTTTCTTAACTGCAATCCTTCTGTTTCCCCGCGAATGATCAGCGGCTCTGCGATAATATCCTTAATTTTCATTCGTGGATTCAGAGAAGCGTAAGGGTCCTGAAAAATGAGCTGCAAATCGGCACGAACATGACGCAATGTCTTACCGCTCATCCCTGTCAATTTACGCTGGTCGAACCAGACTTCACCGCCTGTCGGCTCCTGCAATTGTAAAATCATCTGTCCCAGCGTCGTTTTCCCGCTACCTGATTCACCGACAATACCCAGCGTCTCCCCCCGGTTAACCGAAAAGCTAAGACCGTCCACCGCTCGAACATAACCGGTTTTGCGTGATAACCATCCTGTTTTTACTGGGTAATATTTTTTCAAGTCCTTGACCTCAAGCAAAGGCTTCTCTTCCGAAATGGCCAAGCTCATAGCACCTCCCCTTTAGCGCCGGGATAAAAGCAACGCACGACATGACCTGCCTCCACCTGTTCCAGCTCTGGCTTGTCCAACATACATCTGGTTGTCGCCACAGGACAACGTGATTGAAAGGCACACCCTTTCGGAAGCTGCGACAGTTGAGGTACTGTCCCGGGGATCGAATATAATTCCTCCTGATATCCATCCATTTGGGGTAGCGAATGCATCAGACCTATCGTATACGGATGAAGCGGACGGTCAAACAAATCAACTGCATACGCTTCCTCCACAATTTCACCGGCATACATTACCGCAACCCGGTCTGCCATTTCAGCCACCACGCCCAGATCATGAGTAATCCAGATGACGCCCATCTCCAGCGTGTCGCTCAGTTGTCCGATTAGATCCATGATTTGCGCCTGAATGGTTACATCCAGTGCCGTTGTAGGCTCATCCGCAATGAGCAGCTTGGGGTGGCAGGACAAGGCGCTCGCAATCATGACTCGTTGTCTCATACCGCCCGATAATTGATGAGGAAAATAATGAATGACCTTTTCGGGATGGGAAATGCCGACCAGTTTCAGCATCTCGATGCTTTTGAGCCTGGCCTCCTGTTTACTCAATCCCGTATGAGTTCGTAGTGATTCCGAAATTTGGCTGCCGATCGTAAACACGGGATTCAGCGAAGTCATAGGCTCCTGAAAAATCATCGAGATTTCGTTACCGCGAATTTTACGCATTTCTTTGGGCTTCAGCTCCAACAAATTACAGCCTTCCAGTACAATTTCGCCGCCTACGACCTTCCCCGGCCGATCTATCAATCCAATGATGGACAACGAGGTCACGCTTTTGCCGCTGCCTGATTCACCGACAATACACAGCGTTTCTCCCTTGGCTACATGGAACGATACCCGATTGACTGCCGGGACCACACCAGACTTCGTCATGAACGAGGTCTGTAAATCCTTGACCTCCAGCAACATTTCCGGCATTCTATCTCTCCTTTCCTGCCTATGCCGAACCATCAACTGACCTGCTATACATCCAGCTTGGGATCAAGCCAATCCCTTAGCCAATCTCCGACAAATATAATGGCGAGCACGGTAATCGTAATAGCAATACCCGGAAAAGTAGCCACCCACCAGCTTGTAGCCAAATACTGGCGCCCGTCACTCAACATTCCTCCCCACGATACGGCAGGCGACTGAATGCCCAATCCAAGGAAGCTCAAAGCCGCCTCGGAAATAATCACCCGGCCTATGCTAAGCGTAGAAATGATAATAAAAGAAGAAATCACATTAGGCAGCACATGTACTCGTATGATTCGGAAATCATCAGCACCGGCCACTCTTGCCGCGCGTACATAATCACGTTCGCGTACACTCAGAACCTCACTCCGTACCATTCTTGTATAGCTCACCCAGCCCGTTATCCCAATGACAAAAATCAGCGTTCCCACTCCCTGCCCGAGCACCAGCATGAACAACATCATAAACAGGATCGTGGGTATAGCCAGAAAGGCATCTACAATCCGCATAATGAACGCATCCACCCAGCGGCCGTAATATCCCGAGATCAGTCCTAGAGTAATGCCAATAGCACCCGAAATACCTACGGAACAGAAACCCACGATTAGCGAGACACGCGACCCGTACACGATTCGGCTCCAAATATCTCTGCCCAAACTATCTGTCCCCAGTAGAAATTCAGTCGTTCCTCCTGCTATCCATGCCGGTGGCAACAACTTCCGCGCGATGTTGGTCTGAGCCGGATCATGAGGGGCAATCACGGGTGCAGCCACAGAAATAGACACAATAATGACAAGAACAATCAGGCCCAGAATGCCTGTCTTGCTCTGAAACAGATAGCTCAGACCCCTCCTCAGCAATCCTTGTGTACCCACGCTTTGTACGGGCAAAGCAAGAGCAGCCTTGGATTGTACAGATTCAGACATACTCATACCACCCCATTTCCTTTTTATCCGACTATTCTTTCAGCTTAATATCATCTGCATAGAACATCTCGTCCACACGTGGAGTAAGCTCCACCCGGTTACTGACACCATAATTGAACTTGTTCTGGTACAAGAAAATTCGAGGGCGATCCACCGCCAGAATCTCCTGTGCTTTTTGGTACTGCTCTGCTCTCTTCTGATCATCCAGATTGGTAGCAGCGTCTTTCAGAAGCTTGTCGACCTCCGGGTTGCTATAATCGGTCTGGCCTTTGGCATTTTCCGTTGTAAATACTTCCAGCGGAAGTGGTGACTCAAACATGGAGTTGCCTTTACCCTGGAGCGCCAGTTCCTTAAAGGTATTGGAGTTATCCCGTTGTTTATATTGCGTCTGTTCCAGAATTTCAAGCTTCACCTTGAAGTTGACCTCTGTCAAATATGCAGCGATCGTCTCAGCGACCTCCTTCGTACTGGCCGGACTGCTCAACGTCAGCTCCACCCCATTCGGATATCCTGCTTCCACCAATAATTGCTTGGCACGTTCAGGATTATAGACATTCGTATTGAACAGCTTGGGTTCATGTCCCAGGATACCCGGGCCAATCGCCTCCTGTGTGGGAACTCCTGCCCCACCAAGTACATTGTCTACGAGTCCCTTCTTATCAATAGCCAGTTCAATAGCTTCCCGCACTTTGGGATTAGCGGTTACGACTCCGGGTGTCTGACGCACCAGCAAGCTTTGGACCCGCGCGCTATCCTTATCAGTATAGTAAGTTGATCCGCTATCCTGTACACGCTGGATATCCCCCGGCGGGATGATGACAGCAATATCAATAGCGCCTGTCAACAGCTCGGATATACGGGTCGTGGATTCAGGAATCGTACGGAACACCAGACGATCCCATTGGGGCTTGTCTCCGTAATAGTCTGTATTTTTGACCAACTCCACACGGTCGTCCTTAATCCATTTATCCAACTTGTACGGGCCTGTGCCCACCGGATTTCGGATGAATCCTTCTACACCCTGTTTTTGAAAATAAGCTGCTGGCAGGATCCCTGAGCTAATTCTGCTTAAGCGACCCAACAGAATCGGGTCAGGTCCTTTCGTAATGATGTCCACAGTATAATCATCAATAACGTTCACCTGCTGGATACCGGAATAAGATGAATAATCCACGAGCGATTTATCTTTGGCTACGCGCTCCAGTGTAAACTTCACATCTGCGGCGGTGAATGGATCTCCGTTATGAAACTTGACTCCCTTCCGCAGCTCGAATCTCCATGTCTTGTCATCCGTCCGCTTCCAGGATGTAGCGAGCCCCGGTAGTTTTTTTTGTGGATCATTGCCATCCTTCTTCACCAAATATTCAAATATATTGACATGAATTGATTCTGTCTGCGTATTTCCATGATCATGGATATCGAACGTTACGTTATCAATCGTGTTGCCGATCGTCAGCGTCTTTTCCTGTACCGAACCGTTCGTACTGGTGCATCCCGTCACCGCCAAAACTAACATCAGCCATACCCAAGCTATTTTCCGCATCCTCTTCTACCTGCCTCTTCTATTTTTCTTCGAGTTCCCCGAAAACTTATTTTTTCCACTTGTTTAGTTGGTTTAAAATTTAAAAAAATAGAGCCTTCGCTATTATTCATTGTACTTAATACGAGGATCCAGAACTTTATAGGCAATATCCGTAATGACCGTGATCAGAATGACCATAATGGCTACTACGAATACCGAAGCCTGAATGATCGCCATATCATGAGTATTAATTGCCTGCACAATCAGTTGCCCCATGCCGGGCCAGGAAAATATAGTCTCGGTCACCAGTGATCCACCCACCAAATTAGTGAATTGCAGCCCGGTTATCGTCACCACCGGAATTAATGCATTGCGGAGGGCATGCTTGTTAATCACGATCATTTCCCTAATTCCTTTGCTTCGAGCGGTTCGGATATAGTCCTGTCCGATGATTTCCAGCATACTGGAACGGATTAATCGGGTCATTTCCGCTGCTATCCCTGTCCCCAATGTAATCGCCGGTAAGATCAAATGAGACAAGCCCCCTCTTCCAGATACCGGAGTCCAGCCCCAATGAACAGCTACGACCAGAATCAGCATGATGCCTACCCAAAAATTCGGCATGGCTTTACCCAGTACGGATACACCCGAAATGAAGATATCAATGAAGGAATTACGCTTCACCGCAGACCATATCCCCAGAGGAATAGCGAGACAGCAAGCAATAATCATCGATGCAACCGCTAACTCAAAGCTGGCAGGCAACCTCTCCAGAACGATAGGCAACGCAGGTTCACTGTAACGGAAGGAAGTACCAAAATCCCCTTGTACCAAATTAGACAGAAAAATATAATACTGCACATACAGCGGCTGATCCAGACCAAGCGCCTCCGTCAATATCCTCCGATCCTCAGCTGTTGCCGTATCTGGTAGCATCATCGCCACCGGATCACCTGTTACATGCACAAGAATGAATACAATCAGTGTGATAATAAAAAGCACCGGTACCACTTGCAGCAACGTTTTTCCAATATACTTACTCACGGATTCACATCCTCTATCAACTAATTCCGGCCTTCCTTCTCATTCGCCTCCATCGAATATAAAAATATTAAATAAACTTTACTCATAGGTTTAATGAGATTTTAGATTAAAAATAACGCCCTATTCCAGCCGACTGTATAGACGGTCAAAATAGTGCTGCCTCCGTTATGCTTACTACTACTGTAATATAGAAACCATATCCGTTAAAATCGAATTTTCTGATGCCCCGCCATATCAAATAGCTATGACAGTTCTTATCCATCACCGTATGTTCTGAAAATCCAGATCTTTGACAAAGCTCACAAAAGCCTTCACCACGTTCAATTGCAACGACTCCCCATGGTAAAACATCCACGTATTGCGGTGGACAGGCTTCCCTTCCTGATTCTTCATTTCCACCTTCGTAATATCCTCTTCATCAAAATACATACTCGGCATAATCGCATAGCCCAGACCATTCATGACCATCTCCCGACAGGCGTCCACCTGATCTACTTCCATACCTACCAAGGGAGGCACCGAATAATTCTCAGCCCACCAGTTGTCTATGGATGCTTTCAATACATAATCCGTACCATAGTCAATTCGGGGTCGATTGGGCAGATCGCTCAGATCAATTTCACTTTTAGAAACAATGCACAGGGTGTCCTGAAATAAAAAATGCTTCTCATCTTTCCATGAATAACCCCCCCCGGATAAAGCCAATATGAATATCTTGATTAAAAATCAATTGATGGATTCTTTTACTCTGCCCCGCTATGACTTTGAATTCGACATCAGGATAACGCTCCTTGAACATTTTCAGAACCTTGGGCAGCTTATTTTTAGTGAAAAAGAAGCCCGCTCCCAGCCTTAACGTCCCGGTAACCTTCTCTTCCATATTGAGCAGATCATCTTTTATCTTTTGATATTTTTTCAACATTTCTTCGGCAGTCAGCGCCATATATTCCCCTTGGGGAGTGAAATTAACCCCCCGCCTTCCCCGCTGTACAATCGTAATGCCGAACTCCTTTTCAATATGCTGGAGCCGACTGGTCAAAGCAGGCTGTGACATAAACATGCTCTGGGCTGTTTTCGTAATATTTTTATGTGTATATAAAGCCTGTAATAGATGCCAATCCCGGTCTTCCATACCCATTCCCTCCTTCTCCCATTCTACTTCCAGTGCCCAATCGTATGTATTCTTCCTCCTCTGCGACATACGCTTTTTCCCCACACTATACCAAACCGTCATTCCGAAAAACAACAAAAAGACCCTCCTACACTGAATCTGCAAAAGGGGCTTCTACTCTAGTTTTCATTTTTGGGGTCATTGGGTGTGCAATCCCATCATCAATCCGAGGTTCCCCCTATGAAGCTTTTAAAGTCGTTCCTTACCTTAGCGCGAAGTCAGCTTAGCCAAATTTTGCAGTCGTACCGGGAAAGAGGTAGACAGAGCGAAACCATAGTCGAACAGCTTCCGTGTCTGCTCGAAGCGTTCCTCCTTGCTCGGTGCCCCCAGCACTACAGCAACCAGCCTTCTGCCATGCTGTTCGGCTGTACCGGTGAAGCAATATCCAGCATCGCTGGTGTATCCCGCTTTCAGTCCATCCGTTCCTGCGTAAGAGTAGGGTCCCGCCAAGGAAGGCAGCATCCAGTTCGTATTACTAATATAGATGCCCTTATCCTTCAATTCCATCTGCGTACGGCTGGACGTTCTCAAAATCTCCGGATGCGACGTAATAAGGTAGGAGGCCAGCTTCGCCGTATCGCTTGCCGTCATTTGCGTTTCTCCCCGAATATTCTCGGGATGGTTAGGACCCAACTCACTCTGCCCCGCTCCTGACGCATTGCTGAATTGGCTGTAGGACGTCAATCCAATCTTAGCCGCCTTATCGTTCATACGCTTCACAAAAGCCGGTTCACTGCCTGCTGAGCGCTCCGCCAGTGCCACAGCCGCGTCATTAGCCGAATACACAACCATGCTCTGGAACAGTTCGGACACCGTCAGCCTTTCACCATATCGGAGTGACAGATTTACACCACCTACTGTACTTGCGTAACGGCTGATTTTCACTTCATCATTCCAGCCCAACCGCCCGGCACGAATATCCTCCAGCACCAGCAGCTCGGTCATGAGCTTGGACATATTTGCGGAAGGCATAGGCGTATCGCCATTCACATCCATCAACAATTCTCCCGTCTGCATGTCCATCAGCACCGCAGCTCCTGCATCCACATCCGGCTTACCGACCAGCAGCCTTGGTCCAAGTGTAATAAAAATCAATATAATAAGTACCGGGACAACAATAGCCCAACGTAACCAGTATTTTTTCATCATCGTAATAACCCCCATACTTTATTAGACGATGAAAAATCCATTTTGTCTGCAACTTTTCGAAAAAAAGATACAATTTTTTTGTCTTTTACATTCCACAGCAAAAAACCCGCCAATTCCTGCTTGCAGGCTGACAGATTTTTATAAGTCAAATGATTCAAAAAGGCTTTCTACTATGTTTCTAGGCAAAATGACAGGCCACAAAATGCTGATCGCCCGCATCCCGATACGCTGGAATTTCCGTTTTACAACGGGCCTCCGCCATAGGACAACGTGTATGGAACTTGCAGCCTGACGGCGGATTCGCCGGGGAAGGAATGTCCCCTTTTAGCACAATCCGTTGTCTCTTGATCGTAGGATCGGGAATGGGAACCGCCGACAGCAGCGCCTTCGTATACGGATGAAGCGGATTGCGGAAGAGCTCCTCTTTGGAAGTTAACTCCACCATCGAGCCTAGATACATCACACCGATACGGCTGCATAGATGCTCGACCACACTCAGATCATGCGAGATGAACAGATAAGTCAACTGCCGTTCCTGCTGCAAATCACTTAACAAGTTAATGATCTGAGCCTGAATAGACACATCAAGTGCAGATACTGGCTCGTCAGCCACGATAAAATCAGGATTCAAAATCAAAGCCCGCGCAATCCCGATCCGCTGACGCTGACCGCCAGAGAACTCATGCGGATACCGATCATAGTGATAGGAGGATAGCCCGCAGATATCCAGCGTCTCGTTCACCTTTTTCCGCAGCTTGCTACGGTCAATCAATCCGTGATCCAGCAGTGCTTCCCCGATGGCTTCACCTACCTTAATTCTCGGATTCAATGAGCTAAAAGGGTCCTGAAAGACAATTTGCAGCTTCGGACGAAGCGCACGAATCTGCTCCTTGCTTAACGCATGCAAGTCCTCTCCCTTGTATCGCACTGATCCCTCTGTCTTATCCATCAGTCTGAGAATCGTACGCCCAATCGTGCTTTTGCCACAACCGGATTCTCCTACCAGACCGAAGGACTCTCCCTTATGGATGTTAAAAGACACATCATCGACCGCTTTCACATGTCCCACGGTACGCTGAAAAATCCCGCCTGTGATCGGGAAATATTTTTTCAGACCTTCCACTTGAATTAAAGGCTTGCTCATACCCGTTGCCCTCCTTCTTCCTCATATAGCCAGCAGGCAACCTTATGACCGTTCTTCTTTTCGTGCAGGGGAGGGGCCTGATCCTTACAGATTTGCATACAATGCGCACACCGATCATGAAAATGACAGTTTTCCTCCAGCTCAATCGGGTTGGGAACCTGACCAGGGATCGAATACAGCCGATCAATCTTCTGATTAATGACGGGCTTCGCCTTCAATAACCCTTGCGTATATGGATGCTGCGGATTCTTGAACAGCTCAATGACGGGGGCCTCTTCAATCACGTTCCCGGCATACATGACGACCACATAATCGGCCATTTCAGCCACTACACCTAGATCATGCGTAATCAGCATAATAGACGTTTTGAGTTTATCCTTCAAATCCCGCATCAGATCGAGAATTTGCGCCTGAATCGTAACGTCCAGTGCCGTTGTCGGTTCATCCGCAATGAGCAGCTTCGGATTACAACTCAGTGCGATAGCAATCATGATCCGCTGGCGCATACCACCACTCAGTTCATGCGGATACGAATGAAATATTTCCTTCGGACGCGAAATACCAACCAGATTGATCAGCTCAATCGCCCGGTTATGTGCTTCCTTTTTACTCATTAATGTATGCATCAGCAGCGGCTCGGTAATCTGTTCTCCAATGGTGAGCACTGGATTCAGCGAAGACATCGGCTCCTGAAAAATAATTGAAATGTCATTGCCGCGAATTTGTTGCATCTGACCTTTATTCAGCGTTAACAGGTTTTTGCCCTCAAACCAGATTTCACCGTCCGAGGTGTGTGGGGAATCAATCAGCCGCATCATCGTCATGGCTGTTACACTTTTGCCGCAGCCGGATTCGCCTACCACACAGAGCGTTTCACCCTCACGTATTTTAAAACTGACGTCATTGACCGCTTTGACAGTTCCGCTAGAGGTATGAAAGTGGGTTTTCAGGTTACGAAATTCAATCAAAGCATTTTCCATAAACGTTCGTCTCCTACTTCTTCATTTTAGGATCCAGTGCATCGCGCAAACCGTCGCCAATCAGGTTAATCGCTACAACCGTAATCAAAATACACATTCCTGGTGGAACCCATATCCAGGGCCGTTTGCGGAAGTCGATCAGATTGTTCGCAGCCGAAATCATATTTCCCCACGAAGGTGTGGGCGGCACAACGCCGATCCCCAGATAACTGAGCGCTGACTCCGTGATAATCGCCCCGGCCACCCCGAGCGTAGCTGTAACTATAATAGTAGGAATCGTATTCGGCAGCAGATGACGGAATATTTTGCGGCGGTCTCTCAAGCCGAGCGCTTCCGTCGCTTGCATGAACTCCTGTTCACGCAGCGTAAGAATCTGTCCCCTGACCAGACGGGACAAGCTCGTCCAGCTCAAGACCCCGATAATGAGCATCAGAAAATAAATCCGGTTCGCTGGATCAACCTTTAAATCGGACAGAACGGCACCTAAAATAATCAGCAGCGGCAATGTAGGCAATGCCATAAAAATATCGGCAATCCGCATAATGATCGTATCCACGCCTTTACGATAGAATCCTGCCAGTGCACCCAACGTCGCACCGATCACAACCGAAATAAACGTGGCCACCAACCCCACCGTCAAAGAAATACGGCCAGCCAGCATCGTACGCAGCAAAATATCTCTGCCAAACTTATCCGTACCGAGCCAGTATTGGGCATTCGGGGCTAAATTTTTGTCAGATAGCTTGTAATCATCCAGATGATAAGGTGAAATCATCGGCCCAAATATGCAAATGATCACCATAAGAATCAATATAATGAGTCCAGCTAAAGCCAAATGGTTCTGGTTAAAACGGCGAACGGCGATTCTCCATGGAGACGCTTCAGGACGGATCGCCGCCTTTTGATTGGTTTCAATCGTGACTGTTTCTGCGGGCAATAGTATCCCTCCTACTTCAAGCGAATTCTTGGATCTGCCATGCCATACAATACATCCGAGAGCAAATTACCAATGAGCGTAAGGACCGCCAGGAAAATAGTGAAGCCCAGCATAAACGGATAATCCCGCATACTGATCGACTCCAGATAAACCTGACCCACACCTGGCCACACAAACACCTTCTCCAAAATCATCGCCCCGCCAAATAAGGCGGGAAGCTCAAAGCCAAGCAGCGTGATAGCTGGAATCAGTGCGTTGCGCAGAGCATGCTTGAAAATAACCGTCCGTTCCTTCAAGCCCTTAGCGCGTGCGGTGCGAATATAATCCTGACGAATAACCTCCAGCATACCTGTACGGAAATACCGGGTTAGACTGCCTGTGCTCAGCATCGTAAGAACGAGCGTTGGCAGGAACATGTGCTTGAGAACATCCACGATATAAGCCCATGAGCCTGGCTCCATTCCTGCAGTTGTCATGCCGCCAACCGGAAGAATGCCCCATTCCAAAGCAAATATTTTGATCACCAAAAGACCGATAAAGAAGGACGGCAGCGACATACACAAAAATATGAATAGCGTGACAAACTTATCGAATAACGAGTATTGGAACTTGGCTGAAAATACCCCGGCAACAACTGCAATCAGCCAGCTAAAAATAAGACTGAAAAAAGCGATAATAAAAGAGTTCCATACATAATTGCCAATGACCTTCGTTACCGGCTGCTTATGCTGTAATGAATCCCCCATATTACCCTTCAGCATATTACCCGCCCATATAAAATAGCGTTGGTACTCCGGCTTATCCAACCCGTAGATATGTCGTAGCTGCTGTGCCTTTTCGGCGGTCATATTCGGGTTCTGCTTGGCTGTAATATAATCACCCGGCACCATGGCTGAAATCGCAAATACGATAATGGATATGCCAATGAGTGTGGGGATGAGTTGCAGCAGTCTTCGAATAATATACTGCTTCATAATCATTCCTCCAGACAAATAAAGAATTGATATGCCCAGCCCGTGAGAGCTGAGCATACGATTGGCAACCCTTATTGAGCGAGCTGAGCGTTATACAGACTGAATTCAAAATCTTTGTATGGTGTAATTTCTAAGCCAGATACACGCCCATTAACTGGCCACATATCTCTGCGCTGATACATAAAAATGGCAGGCAAATCTTTGTTCAGCTCTTGATACAGCTCCTTGTAAATCACTTTACGTTTCTCTTGATCCAATTCCTTTTTACCCGCAATCGTCAGCTCATCGACCTTTTTATTGGAGTAGCCAACATCATTTTGTGAGCCGTTGGTCAGGTAGACCGTTGTATCTGGATCAGGTGTCAATCCCCAGGCGGCAAAGAACATATCGAACTTGCCCGTATCTTTTTTATCCATAATCGCGTTAAAATCCAGTGTTTCAGAATTCAGCTTAATGCCTAGTTCCTTGTAGTTGTTGGACATAATCGGCAGCAAGGCCTCTACTACTGGATTATCCGCAGTCGCTGAGAAGTTAATGGTAAACTTTTCACCATCCTTCTCACGGATACCGTCCGCTCCAACCTTCCAGCCAGCCTCATCCAGCAGAGCCTTTGCTTTAGCGGTATCAAACTCATATTTGTTAATGCCTTCATTCGTATAAGACCAGGCTTCTGTAGACTGTGGAATGTTAATGACGTTCGCATACGGACCGTACACCCCTTCCACAATCTCCTTCCGGTTCAAACCAATGGTCAGAGCTTGGCGCACCTTAGGGTCCTGAAATTTCTTTTCTTTGTGATTAAATGCAATATATCCGTAGCCGTTGGTCGGCATAATATTCACGTCCAGGAAGCCCAGAGATTTCAATTCCTCTACGTTATCTTCTGTAACCGTAACATTGTCTATATCGGTCTCACCCGTTTGCAGCATAGACAAGTTGGTTTCGTCTGTCGTGGTTTTGAAAATAACCGATTTTACCTTCGGTGCGCCCTTGAAGTAGTTTGGATTGGCTTCAAGTACGACTTGTTGACCCGGGGAGAAGCTTTTCAACACATACTGCCCGGAGCCGATTGGCTTATTATTAAGCGCCTTGATGCTGTCCAGGTTGCCCTTTTTGAAACCTTTTCCGTAATAAGCTTCTGGCATGAAGTATTGCTCACCCAGAAAATCCTTTGTATAAGCTGTTGCTTCTGTAACGGTTACCTCTACCGTATTATCATCAATAACTTTAATACCGGAGATATCATTCGCCTTGCCATCATGATATTCCTTGCCGCCTTTAATTTTGAAGGACAGAATATCGGTTTCTCCATCGTAATTCGGATCATGCAGTACCTTCAGGACAAAAGCATAATCCTTCACCGTTACTGGTGTCCCGTCACTATACTTCACACCTGGCTTCAGGTGGAACGTGTAATTCAAGCCATCCTGAGATACATCAATCTTGTCAGCCAAGCTATTTTCGTATGTACCATCCGCTTTCACCTGTAAAAAGGAATCAAATAACGTTCTGACTACATATAGATCGTAAGTTGTTTGCCAGAACAACGGGTTAAATACCCCTTTAGGTGATACCATACCTACCACAATGTTATCCTTCCGGTTCGTAGCACCAGGCGGATTTTGCGTCAGATCACTTGCTTTAATAACACCCTCCGTGACTTGTGGGCTGCTTTCTTTACCCTCTGTTTTATTATCCGTATTGCCCGGCTGTGCTTCATTAGCACCTCCGCTACATCCTGCAAACAGAACACCAACGATCGTAAGCACCATAAGCAAAGAAACCCATTTCTTCGTTTGCACCATTCTATTCATCCCCCTTAGTCGGTTCTTTTATTTAACAGCCTGTCTCTTTCCTGCGTTGGTTCGTTAAAGCTTGAGGTTTGAAAATGATATCTGTGCATCCTCCTTACCGTTACCAATGATAGCGTAAACACGTGTTTTAGACCTTTGGTCAATTTAGGGTTCTGATAACCATTATATTTTTATTAAGGCTTATCTTAAGTGTAAATTAATATCACGTCAATATCTTTTTTTGTGTAATGTAAAAATGCAAACTATCTATTTTTGTAAAGTTTATGAATTTTATTTCAAAAAATTACCGATAATATTAGTTACCATGTAATATAAAATAACATTTCAGAAATCTAAATGTATACTCTGGCGAGTTGGGGGAACATGCGATCACAAATGCGACTAGAAAAGCCGAGCTAAGCATAATGGTTAAACATGGATTGTATTATTAGTAAGTTACAATACATGGGACTTGTTGTCAATAAGAAAAATCATAAAAGAGGCGCTCCCGAAATCGGGAGCGCCTCTTTTTCTCTTCCATGAAACTACTATTCAGTAGTGTAAGGAAGCAATGCGATTTGACGGGAACGTTTAACCGCGATTGTCAACATACGTTGATATTTCGCGCTTGTTCCAGTCACACGACGAGGAAGAATTTTTCCACGTTCGCTGATGAATTTTTTAAGCAGGTCTGTATCTTTATAGTCAATGTGAGTAATTTTGTTCACAGTGAAGAAACATACTTTACGACGTTTGTTGCGACCACCACGACGAGCTGGTCTTTTGTTATCGTCTCCGCCTTCTCTTTGTCTGAAGCCCATTCTTTGTCAGTCCTTTCCCAATTAAAATGGTAGATCATCATCCGAAATATCGATCGGTTTTCCGTCATCGGAAAAAGGATCCTGATTGTTTCGCGAGTTATTATTCCCGCGTCCACTATTGCTGTTACCGCCTCCGAAAGGAGACTCCTCACGCGCAGCTCCACCGCTATTGCCGCCACCGTTACCGCTATCGCGGTTAGATTCCAGGAAACGCACATTATCAGCTACAATTTCAGTCACGTATACACGCTTTCCTTCATTGTTCTCATAATTACGCACCTGAACACGGCCTTCAACAGCCGTTAAACGACCTTTGCGAAGATAGTTAGCGCATGTTTCAGCAAGCTGACGCCAGGTTACGATCGGCAAGAAATCCGCTTCCCGTTCGCCGCCTTGACTCGTAAACGGACGGTCTACAGCCAGGGTGAACTGGGTTACTGCTACACCAGACGGTGTATAGCGCAGCTCCGGATCTTTGGTCAAACGACCGATCAGAATGACACGGTTCAACAATCCAATCCCCTCCTTTGAGCGTTGTTCATTACATAATCACGTACAATAATTAAGCTACGTCGTTCGTAATGAGATAACGAATTACTTCGTCAGAAATTTTCATGATACGCTCAAGCTCAGCAACTACAGCAGGTTCTGCTGTGAAGTTTACCAGAACGAAAGAACCATCACGGAATTTCTTAATCTCATACGCAAGACGGCGTTTAGTTACATCGTGACTCGTAATTTCGCCACCGCCGTTGGAGATGATACCTTGGAATTTATCGACTGCCGCTTGAACAGCTTCTTGTTCAATGTCAGGACGAATAATGTACATCACTTCATATTTGCGCATTCTTTACACCTCCTTATGGACATAAGGCCCTCAATCTCGGTTGAGAGCAAGGAACGAGCCTAAACTCGCACTAAAACAGTTTACCAAATCGAGCAGCTGATTGCAACCTGCAATTGAGTTCATGTGTTGTACATCAGCTAAATCAGCTTCATACATTCCATTCTTCACGATTTTATATGTACAGTAAGATTTATCTATATATAGGAAAGAACTCGGTTTTTTTCTGACATTCAGTGTGCTTGTTCCCGGATGTTTCTGCTCATATCGGCGCACAATAACCGTTGCAGTTCAATCCAAGTAGTAAAGGAGGAACAACCTTATGGGTGAAAAAACCGAATTTGAGCCAGGTGACAAAGCACCAAATGACGGCGTGTATATGGAAGTGGGCGAGAAAAGCTTTCATACCGAAATTCAAAACCCGCAGCAAGTGACACTGGAAAGAGGCGAATCTTTTCCGGAGACGACCAACCATAATCGCAAATGGAAGAAAAAAACGAAAGCCCGCGTTCATTAATGTATATTTTCTCGACATTCGGGCCATATTATAATCAGGCGATACAACAGAGAGGTGTGGTTCCGTTGGATGACGTAGCCGAACAAACTGTTAGGAGATCCATTCCGGGCATTAGAAGCGTTAGGTTTGTGTAAAAGGACTCTGTCTTTTCAACACTGGTATTGCTTGTCAGTACACCGAGTTTCGTGATGTGATTGGACAGATCGTATCCTGTTAAAAATGTATCGCCTACGATGGAGGACCTTTGAGGTCCTCCTTTGTTGCATTATCGGACTTTTTGCATATACTGGTAAAATGCAGATTAATCCGGCTCCTTCTGCTAGAATATATCCAAGTACAAAGACCTACTTTTACGGAGGTTTTAAGATGAGTTATTCTCGAATATTAAAGTGGATATCAGGTATATTCGAATTGGTGCTTGCCGTACCGATTGTAGGAGGAGCTATTGTCATGGGGACCGGTTACTCGGCTCTGGGATTCATGCTTATCCTGCATGCAGTAACACTCATCCTGTCGTTACGCAATCAGGAAGCGATCTACGGCTCTGTATGGGGGATATTGACCTCTTTGCTGGCCTGGATCCCCGTAGTGGGCTGGATACTACATTTGATCGCAGCCATCCTACTGATGATCTCCGGCTCGAAAAAAACAAAACGCTATAACTACCCGCCAAACCAGCTATAACAACAAAATATGCTCCTGACGGTACTTATTTTCCTGCTGTCAGGGGTATTTTTTTGCTGTAATGACACCTCAGAAGAACATCCTAACCCTTGTCTTTTACAAGATTCAGTTGTATGTCTCCCCTTCCTTGTAGACACAGTAATTCATCGAACAGAAAAGTAAGCCCGCTCTTGTCCCTCCAGCTTCTGATGATGTCAGTTACTACCTCCATCAAATCACGCCGAATCCCCACTGCCAGTTGTAGTCCTGCACTATCTCCATCGATGAACAATTGTGTATGCTCCGGCTGACCTAACTTGCGAACCTGACGCAGGCATAGCACACCATTGTCCAGATAGAAGAAGTAGCATCCTTTATAAAGTACTCCCTCGAATATCTCATACATATGCGGCAAATCATACGGCCCGTATACCATCGAAGCCCATTCCAATCCCAACGATTTACTCATACATCCGTCCTCCTTTTCTTCCTCTAAACGCCTTAGCTCCTAAAATAATAGGGACTATTTTTTTAATTCGTACGCTTATACGTACAACATTTATCTTTATTATATTGTACGCTTATGAGTACAGTCAACGGGTTTTAAAATAAAATAGGAGTGTGTGGAATGAAGGTAAAGATAATGCTCGGCGAGTTAATCAAAGCAAGAGGGATTTCCCTAAACGAATTGTCTCACAAGACTGGTGTCCGTAGAGCAGCTCTATCTGAACTGGCGAATGAAAAGAGAGAAAATATAAACTTCAAACATATCGAGGAAATCGCAGATGCATTAGGCATTACAGACATTCGTGAAATAATCACACTCATAGATGAGGAATGATATAAAAGCCCCGTCAAATTGACGAGGCCTATCCTTTGAAAATTAGTTAAAATCTTCTCCATCCCTTTTAAGACCGCTTGGGCGTGTCGGTTGGGTGTTCCGACCTCAGCAACTAATTTTATTATATATAGAAAAACATTTAAAAAGTTAACGTCGCCCCCAGCTAAAAATTCAAACCTTGAGTGTCCAATTATAATGTGAACTACTCCAACTCCTATATCATCATCGTCTAACCTATGGGATACGTGATTTTAACGTTAAATTAGGTCCTGATCTGCGGTTGAAATTACGGTAAAAGAACACTTAATAAATAGGTATACGCTTTGAATGAAACCCCTCCACCGAGTTATATCCATACAATCTGAGCAACTCAGTTATAAAAGCATCGACAACTTCAGGAGCCCCACTCGCCACTCTTTTCACACTCCCATCCTCGTATACAATGGCAGCATAGGAAGTGTTGTAATGGATGATTTTATTTCTCAGCTCAGTTAATTCTATATATGATTTTTTATTCTTCTTGGTATATTTTTGATTTAGTAGTCGTTCGACCGTTGTAATTTTACTTCTAATTGTCCTGAAGCTCTTTGGCGGGGGTGCATTAAAGTCATTAAGACTCTTCAGCAAATCAATGTCATAGTGCTCCAAAGAATCTTCATTCTGTCTAAGATGATTATGTACTATTTTTGATACCGCTGCTTCAGCCGAGGCACAAAAGTTTATAATTGCAGACCTATAAAATCTATATTGCGCAAACTCATATTCCGCAGCTTCACCTTCTTGAAGATAATAAAGAGCATCATTAAACATTTCGGCCATAAACGATCTAGTACTGAAAAACGCGGCTTGTTCGAGGGCCACTTCGTCAACTCCTTCGCTTTTTAATCTCTCATTACGTATACAATCCGCCCAACAACCCAGAATCCCCCCTTCATCTCAAATTTACCTAAATAATACCATTGTACTAGTCCATTGTCACTAAAAGAAAACGCAGAAAAACGGACCCATCTACGTTCCTCACACGAAGGGGTAAGCGATTATTTTGAATTCCTATCATTCTGTCTCAAACGATGAAGACACGTTGTTAGGCAAACATATAAGTAAATATAATAATAATCCTGTTGTATCATTAAGCAATTAGCTGTAAAATATAATTGACAAAAGAAAGAAGCCGTAGTGACAAGACGCACGGCCTTTCTAAATTAATTTTTGTGGAAATAACCTGGTCCGGTAAGATGCAGGTTATTTCCTTTTTATCTATTCTCTTTTTCTATCCTGCTTTTGGTTCAATCTAACGATAGAAATAATTATAGCAATGAGACTTAAGATAAGCATTCCAAATTGGACAAGCAAAGACAACGATTCAAATTTACTCATTACGCCTCACCAATACCGTGCGTCTTGCTATGGAATGTTATACAACAAACTACGCTCTAATCCTACTTTTTGCAAACATAAATTCCTTTCATTTCCGCAGTCTCGATAACGGAGAATGCTTCCGGTGCTCATCCGCTAGACTTCCCTCGCTAATCTGTACATACTTCCGCATTGTTGCAATATCTGCGTGCCCCATTAACTTCTGTAGATGAAATATCGACATTCCATTCTCAGCCGCCATAGTAGCGAAATTATGCCTCAACACATGCGGCGACATTGACCGTCCTAGCTTCGCCTTCTCCGCGTATTTATCGAACGATTTCTGTATCGTCTTTTCACTTAATTACTGTCCGTAATTGGTTGTGAATAAGTATGGCGTGTCAAAATGCTCTGCTGTCTCTGTGGACAACTGTTTTAGTAGCCGAATTGTAGTTGTGGACAACGGTAAAATACGCGACTTACGGTTCTTATTCTTCACCGCTGGTAGCAAATTTGCTTTTTCACGTAATTAATCTCAGTGTTCTCTAACACGCACGCACATTTCACCTCAACAACAATGTCCAACGCTTCCTCAAGCGTGTTTGATGATAGCCCCACGTCTGCAACGGTTTACGCGCGCTAATTGTCTTGCGGCCCATACGTTTATCCATACTAAAAAACCTCCTACGCGTGTTTAGCGTAAGAGGTTAACGGAATCATTTATTTAGGTATATCGGAATCATCTAGCTCAATTTTCGTGTAAAATCGTATAGCTTTCGACCCATATATCGTACTGAAAACGTTGATACAGTGCGATTTATTATAGTGGCGGAAAGAGTGGGAGTCGAACCCACGCACGCCTTGCGACGCCTAACTGATTTCGAGTCAGCCCCCTTAGACCTCTTGGGTACCTTTCCGCAGCAAGGTTTATTATATCATCATTGTGCCCATGATGCAAGTTCATTGCTGTCCAAAATCACTCAGCTCCCCCGGCTCAGTTCGTTTCCGAATTTTGCCCGTCAGCGTTGGATTTTGAACGCAGCACCTTCTTCATATTCTTTTCGAACTTGGCACGCGGAATCAGCACACTGTGCTGGCAACCGACACATTTGATCCGAATATCCATACCCATACGGATAATTTCCATTTCATTCGTTCCGCAGGGATGGGGCTTCTTCATCTGCACAATGTCCCCCAGTTCAAACGACTTACGCTCCACCCTTCTCTCCCCCTTTTCTTTCTTGCTCGTCTTCCTTCTCGAGGGTTACCGCCGTCTCCAGCGCGCTCTGACGATGTTCCTCATCCTCTAGTGCCTTCTTGATGTTATTCTGAATATCACGTTCTACCGCAGCCCCTGTATTCGGCATACACTCCGCCACAACACGCACAATATACTCTGATGTCGTCATGGACTGAACCCCCAGAACATCCGGTATATTCAGCATCTGCACGTTGGACTCTTCAATGCCATGGATCGCTTGCTTTACCAAACCAACAGCTTCCTCCAGAGTACGCTCGGCCTTCATCGGTACATCCACCACCGCCAACGAATTGGACATGGAAAAGTTCGTAACCGCCGTAATCGAGCCGTTAGGTAAAATATAAACTTCCCCTTTCCAGCTCACCAGCCTGGTTGTACGCAGCCCAATCACTTCTACTGTACCTTTGAAGGTTCCTGTCTGAATGACGTCTCCTACAGCAAACTGATCCTCGAAAATAATAAAGAACCCGGTAATCACATCCTTAACCAAGCTCTGCGCCCCAAAACCAACGGCCAACCCAAGCACTCCGGCTCCGGCAATCAGAGGCCCGAGATTAATGCCCATTTGAGACAATACCAGCATAATCAGAATAAAATTGAATACGATATTTGTTACATTTTTCAGCAGTTCTCGGACGGTTGTTAGCCGCCTGGTATTCAATTGAAACCTGCTGTTCTCTCCCTTTTGCTGCATCGACTTATCTATAATTTTATTAATAACGCGAATAAAGATACGTGTGATGATGAAAATAATGGCAATCTTCAAAACCACAAACAACAAAGTCGACCACATCGCACTATCTGAAAGCCATTCCCATATAACATCCTTCCAGTGCATCGCATCCTTCACAACAGCAGTCGTCCCTGTATTGTTCTCCAACCAACGCATTAAGGTCATTCTGTTGCTCCTCCTTACACAAGGGACACTCTTCTGGTTTCCCAAATTCTATTGTCTACTACATAAGCCCATCTACTGGTTTCATTCATTTTGCTATGAATAATCTACTTCGCCGAGTATAAAACCCCAAACTTATCCATATACTATCTACTATCTTGAGAATAATTGTTACCCGCAGGCTAATTGTCATTCTCTAAGGCAGTTTACTGCTGGTTTTCATCTCTGATCAATGCTATGCCAACAGCTAACGGTCTATAAAGCGAGCGCAATCTGCACACTCCATTACAGAGCGAAAGGAAGATTCCATGACTCATCCATCTGACTTCATTCCGGAGCAAGAACCCCTTAGCTTAAAAATATCACACACCGACCCCGGGATCCAATCAGCCATCAGCCATCGTTTGCTGTTCCATTTGCACCAGGCGCCCAGTCTGCAAAATATCGTTATTATTTGCATCGGCACCGACCGTTCTACTGGAGATTGTCTCGGCCCGCTCGTAGGTACCCAGTTGTCACGTTATAAAAGCCCGCTCTTTCACCTTTACGGAACATTGGAGGAGCCTGTACATGCTATGAATCTGCAAACAACATTGGACGGCATACACACCCGGTACGACCAGCCCTATATCATCGGCATAGACGCATGTCTTGGACAAACCTCCAGCGTCGGATGCATTCAGGTTGCGGACGGGCCTTTGAAGCCTGGAGCGGGGGTAAATAAAGAATTACCGCCGGTCGGCGATATCCATTTGACAGGAATCGTTAACGTCGGCGGCTTTATGGAATACTTTGTGTTGCAAAATACAAGACTAAATCTGGTAATGAAATTATCAGATATCATTGCTGGCAGCTTATACTCCGCGATTAAGGAGTGGCATTACCGTTCCGTCCTGCTTGCTGCGCAAGAGTAACGGCTTCTTTCTCTTCAGGAGATAAGGAATAGGATGACTGCCCCGCTTCCAGGGGCTTGGCATACACATAAGAGCCATCCCGGTTATAAATACCGGTTAATACGATACCATCCTGATTATCATCTACAATGGCCATGGAGAAGCTTAAATCGCTCCCTCGCTCGCCAAAGGCATTATAGCGTTTGATACCTATATGTCCCTTCAGGCCAGTCAGTTTACTGCGTAGAGATTCCATACTTGCACGATGGGCTTCCTGCTCATCCTCAATCGTATCCATTTGCACCTTCAAATCAATCAGCAGCGTTTCCAAATTTTCGACACCGCTGCCTGCCATCATGGTTTCATACTTTCGTCGCATCTTCTTCAACTTTGCACCCTGCACAATGATAACAATCATCAGGATGAGCAAAATAAGCACAATCCCTGCAACGATTCCGGCAAGCTGTTCCATGATTAGTCCGTTCAATTCAGCCATATGCTTGCTTCTACTCCTCCACCTCAAAAATCATGTCACTGCATACCTCTTATTTTATACGTTTGAGGACAGCGAAACAAATAACAAAAGGCTATTAGTTTATCCATCCAGACCATTCTGATTCCTTCACTTCCAGACAAAGCAAAGACATATCTCACTTCCCATTTCGATCAAGGAGACATGTCCTATTTCGTACAGACTACTGCAATAGTTCCAGTAATCTTTCCAAATCCTGCTGGCTGTAATAATTCAATTCGATTTTACCTTTATCCTTGTTATGCTTGATTTTCACAGTTGTTTTAAAACGTTCACGCAAGGACTCTTCCATATGATCAATAAAAGGGTCCTTTTTTCTCACCTTGGACTTGGCCTTCGCTTCACCAGGCTTATGATCCAACTGCTGTACAGCTTCTTCCAGCTCCCGAACACTCCATTGTTGCTCAATACATTGTGTCGCCAATTGCTTCACCATATCGGGATTTTTAAGCCCAACAATCGCTCTGGCATGTCCCATAGATAATGTTCCACGTGAAACATGATCCTTAACTTCCTCCGGCAATGCAAGCAAACGAAGAAAATTCGCAATATGAGAGCGCGACTTACCCACTTTCAAGGACAATTCCTCTTGAGTTAACGAGAACTGATCCATTAATCCCTGATAAGCTACTGCTATTTCCATAGCGTTCAGATTTTCACGCTGCAAATTCTCAATCAGGGCAATCTCCATTACCTGCTGATCGGTAAAATTGCGAACAACCACAGGTATCGTCGAATTCCCACAATATTGAGAAGCCCGAAATCTTCTTTCACCTGCAATAATTTCATAGCCTCTTAATACACTACGCGCAATAATAGGTTGGATAACACCGTGCTGACGAATGGATTCTGCCAGTTCTTTAATCGATTCCTCATCAAACGTTTTTCGAGGCTGGTACGGATTTGCACGCAACTGGCTAAGTGGAATGTCAACAACCTTGTCCTCATCATTGACTGTAAGGGAGGGAATGAGTGCATCCAGCCCTTTTCCCAACCGTTTACTCATAAGATGCCACTTCCTTTGCCAACTCAATATATACCTCTGCCCCACGGGAGCGGGGATCATACGTAATAATGGACTGGCCATGTGATGGTGCTTCACTGAGTCTCACATTGCGTGGAATAATCGTCTGATAAACCTTGCTTTGAAAATACTTTTTCACTTCTTCAATCACCTGAATACCCAAATTAGTGCGGGCGTCAAACATCGTCAACAATACGCCTTCAATTTGCAGCGAGGTATTCAAGTGCTTTTGTACCAATCGCACCGTATTCAGTAGCTGACTTAATCCTTCCAATGCGTAATATTCACATTGAATAGGGATAATGACCGAATCAGAGGCTGTTAAAGAATTAAGTGTCAAAATCCCCAACGACGGAGGGCAATCAATCAATATATAATCGTACTTATGCTTGACGAGCTGGAGAGATCTTTTTAACCTGAGTTCACGAGAAATGGTCGGTACCAGCTCAATTTCCGCTCCTGCCAGCTGAATGGTGGCCGGAATAATATCCAGTCCCTCAATCTGTGTACTGACAATCGCTTCGCTAGGATCAACCTCATTAATGAGTACATCATAAATGCAATTTGCCACATCCGCCTTATTGATACCCACACCGCTGGTTGTATTACCTTGCGGGTCGATATCCACGAGCAATACCCTTTTGCCGAGGGAAGCAAGTCCGGCGCCCAAATTCACGGAAGTAGTTGTTTTGCCCACTCCGCCCTTTTGATTGGCTACGGCTATTATTTTTGACACTTCATTCACCTCATAATTTAATCGGAATCCTGCTATATTTCTTGAACAGCATTTTGCATCATTCGATTCCCAACGCTTAAAAGTACAATAGATAGACAAACTAAACCGTTTGGATCTATATATTGCTGATTTAAAATCGCTCTTGCGATTGATGCAAAATGCTTATATTGCAAAATCCTCTAGTAAGACGATTCTCCATCATTAGCTTACGGATAACGGCAATTTTTAAAATAGAATACGAGTATGCTGCGGTTTTATTCGGCGTTAGACAGAAAAAGCGGCAATTGCTGCCGCCTGTACGCTTCATCCCTTACTTACGTTTGGGAATTTGAATGACAATCTCATAGTGATCCTCATGATCGGATTCCTTGGTCTTGATATCCAACCCTGAGCCAGACACCATATCAATGGATTGACGAATCGTATTCAGCGCAAGCCGGACATCCTTAGTAAAGGAAATCCGCTTGGATTTCTTCATCGTGGACACTTGTTTATAAAAGGCGACTCTCGCCTCTGTCTGTTTCACATTGAGTTCCTTAGCGATGACTTCATCCAAAACCTTATACTGTAGCTCTTCAGTCTCTAATGACAATAACGCACGGGCATGACGCTCGGACACTTTGCGTTCCATTAGAGCACCTTTCACTCTCTCTGGCAGGTGAAGCAGCCGTATCTTATTAGCAATAGTGGATTGGCTTTTGCCAAGTCGCTGAGCGAGACTTTCCTGGGTGAGCTGATGCAGATCAATCAGCTTCTGGTAAGCTACAGCCTCTTCAATCGCTGTTAGCCCTTCCCTTTGAAGATTCTCAATCAACGCGATGGACGCAGCTTGTGAATCATTAAACTCACGAACAATGGCTGGAATGGTATCCATCCCCAGCTTGGTAACAGCTCTCCATCGACGTTCCCCTGCTATAATTTCGTAATGTCCATTACGGAAACGAACGACAATCGGCTGAATTACACCATGCGTCTTAATGGTCTGGCATAGCTCATCAATCTTCTCGTCGTCAAATATGGTGCGGGGCTGATAAGGACTGCTGACAATATCCCCAACTGGAATTTGTTTTATTTCGTCCCCAGAGGATCGCTCCGTCAAACCAAATAGCTTGGAAAATTGTTCTTTCATTCCGTATAATACCACCTAATTTCATAATAGCACCATACTAACAGCGCTTCGTGAAAAACAGTTCCTTACGCGGATCGTAGCCCCTTTTATATGAGACAGCGCCGTAACCGGGTACACTCCACGTATTCTCCCTGGCATTGTTGTCCCGCTCCCCCTTATGTATATCTGAATTGAACGGTACGGGAAGCAGTCAACTTACATCAAAAACGATTATCTCTATTCTATCACTTTTCCAGCCATAATCCTATCGTCTCTACCAGCTTTTCGGAAGGATCAGAGAATAAATTGTGTACCCGATCAGATGCCTATTTATCCATGTTCCTCTGCGTCGTAAGTAAAGACCTTCTGCATCTTACGTTGTTTATGTAAAGAGCATCGCAAGCCATAAAAAAAGTGAATGTTTCACGTGAAACATTCACTTTCTTTCAATTGGTTACACTAACGGTGTTTTTAAAGGCATACCCGGCTTACGCGGATATTTCCGTGGTGTAGCTGCTCTTTTTTCAATAATAATCATATGTCTAGCTGCATCCTCTACAGGTAACTGAAAAGCCTGAATATGCTTAATTTTTCCCTTAAGCTCTTTCAAGCTGTAGGAAGCTTCCTTGATTTCCTCTGTCGGGTCACTGCCCTTCATCGCAGCAAAGTGACCTCCTTCACGGACAAAAGGCAAACAAAATTCATTCAGCACCGCAAGACGGGCAACGGCTCTGGCTGTGACCAGATCATAGCTGTCCCGGTATCCCGTTTTACGACCCAATTCTTCTGCCCTGCTATGAATCAGCTCCACGTCTTCCAATCCCAGTTGTTCTACCACATGCGCCAGAAATTGTATGCGTTTGTTCAACGAATCCACAATGGTCAACTGAATCTGCGGAAAGCATATTTTCAAAGGAATACCGGGGAATCCTGCACCCGATCCGATATCTGCCAAGCTTTCCACATCATTTAACGGAACATAAAAAGCCAGCGAAAGAGAATCGTAAAAATGCTTGGTGTACACCGCATCACGCTCTGTAATGCCTGTCAGGTTCATCTTTTCATTCCACTCAACCAGCACACGGTAATACATTTCGAACTGCTCTAACTGACTGTCATTAATCACAATGCTATGCTCTGCCAGTCGCTGCTTAAATTGCTGTTGTATCGCGTCCATTATGATCCCCTTGCTGCCGTTACGCGGTTATAATGCTCCAGATAAACGAGCAAAATGGAAATATCCGCAGGAGTCACACCCGAAATACGGGATGCCTGACCAATCGACATCGGACGAATTTTCGCAAGCTTCTGCTTGGCTTCAATCGCCAAACCCTGAACCTCATCGTATATGATATCCTCTGGAAGTTTTTTCTTCTCCATTTTTTGCAGACGTTCTACATGCATCAGTTGTTTCTCGATGTAGCCCGCATACTTAATCTGGATTTCGACCTGCTCCTGTTCCTCCTCAGTCAGAGCTACAGGTGAAGGTGAAATTTGTGCCACTTGTGTATAGCTGATCTCTGGTCGACGCAGCACGGTTAACAAATTACTGCCGTCCTGTATCGGTGCAGATCCACCCTGCTCCAGCATCTCATTTACATCAACTGGACGAACCTTCGCCAGACGCAAACGCTCAATCTCTTGCTCTACCTTTTGCTTTTTATCCAAAAAGCGCTCGTACCGTTCATTCGTAATCAGGCCAATATCGTGTCCGATCGGAGTCAAACGCAAATCTGCATTATCATGACGCAGCAACAGGCGGTATTCCGCACGGGACGTTAGCAAGCGGTAAGGCTCATTCGTCCCCTTGGTCACCAGATCGTCGATCAGAACCCCGATATAGCCTTGGGAGCGGTCCAACACGACAGGTTCTTTGCCCTGTACCTTACGAGCCGCGTTAATGCCTGCCATAATCCCTTGGCCCGCAGCTTCTTCATAACCGGAAGTGCCGTTAATTTGACCCGCCGTGAACAGGCCGGGTACTCTTTTCGTTTCCAACGTAGGCCACAATTGTGTAGGCACCATGGCATCATACTCAATCGCATAGCCGTTACGCATCATTTCTACCTTTTCCATCCCCGGAATCGAGCGCAGCACAGCTAATTGCACATCCTCAGGCAAGCTGGTCGACAAGCCCTGAACATAGTATTCAGATGTGTTTTTACCCTCAGGCTCCAAAAAGATTTGGTGCTTCGGCTTATCACTGAAACGCACCACTTTATCTTCAATAGATGGACAATAACGCGGTCCTGTTCCTTCAATCAGACCGGAGAACATCGGCGCACGATGCAAATTATCATTAATAATCTGGTGGGTTTCTACTGAAGTATAGGTCAGCCAGCAAGGAAGCTGCTCATTATCCGAAGACTTCGTTTCATACGAGAAAAACTTCGGTTGATCGTCCCCCGGCTGAATTTCCGTTTTGCTAAAATCAATCGTGTCCTTATGCACGCGCGGCGGCGTACCTGTTTTGAAGCGGACCAGATCAAAGCCCAGCTCACGCAAATGCTCAGACAATCTCAACGAAGGCTGTTGATTGTTCGGGCCACTTTCATACATCAGCTCACCCATAATGATTTTCCCGCGTAAATAAGTGCCTGTAGTTAAAACAACCGCTTTGCTTCGATACTCTGTCCCCGTCTTTGTGATGACACCCACGCAATGACCGTTTTCAATAATCAGCTCTTCCACCATTCCCTGGCGTAAGGTCAGATTTGGTTCCTTTTCCATCGTTTCCTTCATCGCATGCTGATAAGAGAACTTGTCTGCCTGTGCGCGCAATGCGTGGACTGCAGGCCCCTTACCTGTGTTCAGCATCCGCATTTGGATAAACGTCTTGTCGATGTTCCGGCCCATTTCGCCGCCCAAAGCATCAATTTCACGCACCACATGCCCCTTGGCAGGACCGCCAATAGACGGGTTGCAGGGCATGAACGCGACCATATCCAGGTTAATCGTAATCATCAACGTACGGCAGCCCATCCGGGCTGCTGCCAAGGCGGATTCTACACCCGCATGGCCTGCGCCTACGACAATTACGTCATAGTCGCCTCCTTGATATCCCATACCTTTCTTACCTCCTTATGCACTTCGGTCTTCGCGTACCGAATATGCTCTTGTATATCTATAACGATAGTAGGGCTTAACCCAGCCATACTCGAATGCCCTATTTGCCCAGACAGAATTGTGAAAATATTTGATCGATTAAGGCATCATGCGCCGTATCGCCCACAATCTCGCCCAAATGCTCCCACGCCAGCCGTACATCAATCTGAATCATGTCAATCGGAACAAATTGATCAGCGGCTTCATAAGCATCTACCAACGATTGGCGAGCCTTCTTTAACAAAGCAATATGCCGTACATTGCTGACATATGTCATATCGGCTGATTCCAGCTTACCGCTAAAGAACAATTGTGATATGGCCTGCTCCAACCGATCTGCTCCCTCATTTTCCTTTACAGACATCGGTACGATAAGCTCTTCAGGAACATAACGCAGCAACAAATCCCGGTCTACTTGGGCCGGTAAGTCCATTTTATTCATAATGACAATCGCTTGTCTACCGCGGATTTGTTCCATTAATGCCATTTCATCCTCATGCAGTGGTTCGTTAGCGTTAATCACGATGAGCAGCAGATCCGCTTCACTAACCGCCGTTCTCGAACGCTCTACCCCGATCCGTTCCACTACATCCATCGTTTCCCGAATGCCAGCCGTATCCAGCAGTTTCAGAGGAATGCTGTTAATCGTCACATATTCCTCAATAACGTCACGGGTAGTGCCCGGAATATCGGTCACAATCGCCCGTTCGCCCTGAGCCAGTGTATTCAGCAGCGAGGATTTCCCCACATTCGGTCTTCCGACAATCGCTGTGGTTAGGCCCTCACGTAAAATTTTCCCCTGCTCCGCTGTATGCAGCAGCCGATCAATTTCCGCCATGACCTGACTGCTCTTATCCTTGATTAACTCAGACGTAAAAGATTCCACATCATGCTCAGGATAATCAATGTTCACTTCAATATGAGCCAGTGTCTCTACCAGAACATGACGCAAACGGCGGATATTCTGTGACAGTTGTCCATCTACTTGCTTCAAAGCTACTGAAAAAGCTTTATCCGACTTCGAGCGAATCAGGTCAATGACTCCCTCCGCCTGACTCAGATCAATACGACCATTCAGAAAAGCACGCTTCGTGAATTCGCCCGGTTCGGCCAAACGTATATTTTGCAGCAATAGTAAATCCATCACCCGTTTGACGGCTACAACCCCACCATGGGTACTGATTTCTACGACATCTTCTGTTGTAAAAGAGCGCGGTGCTCGCATGACCGTAACTAGAACTTCCTCCACCTTTTCCTGGCTTTGAGGATCTATAATATGTCCATAGTGTACCGTATGAGATGGAGCCTTGCTTAGAGGCGTTTTGCTTCGGAACAAAGCTTCCACTTCCGTAACGGCTTCCGGGCCGCTGACCCGTACAACCGCAATGCCCCCTTCGCCGACAGCCGTTGCAATAGCAGCTATGGTATCGCTCAGCATATGGTTTCTACCTCCTATCAAGTAGAAACGGCATTGCCGTCCTTGATCAAGGACGGCAACCGTTTCAGCGAGAAATATAAGAACAAATAGAGTGAAACTTATAAAGTCTTATGTTTAAAAAAAAGCAATGGCTTCTGCACCTTGCAGAGAGCCATTGCGTCGGATTATTTTTTAGCAATGACGACGCGCCGATTCGGCTCGTCCCCCTTGCTGTATGTTCTAACCAGCGCATGCTGTTGAAGCTTGGCGTGAATCAGCTTCCGCTCCTGTGACGGCATTGGCTCCAGCACTACTTCCTTGCCGTAACGAATAGCTTGGTTGGCCAGCCGATCCGCCAAATCCTCCAGCGTTTTTTGCCGACGTGCGCGAAATTGCTCGGCATCCAGCACAATCCGGATGAATTTGTCAGAATGACGGTTAGCAACGATATTCGTCAGGTACTGCAATGCATCCAGCGTCTGTCCCCGGCGGCCGATCAGCATGCCGAGCGACGGACCGGATATATCCAGTATGCTTTCATCCTTGCGGTGACGAACATCCACTTCCACATCCAGTCCCATTCCCGCTGCTGTTTCATGAATAAAACGCACAGCTTCTTCATAGGGATCTGCATGGCCCGTGGAGGCTTCCTTGCTCGTACGTACTTCCTGCGTAACAGGTTCAGCTTCCGTAACAACAGCCTGTCCCACGATTGGCGTTTGTGTCGATACATAATGTTCAGCCGCGTGTGTGGTTTCGGGAGACGGATCAGACAGCAGAGTAAGCTCTACCTTCGCCTTCTTGACCCCGAGCCACCCCAGGAATCCTTTTGACGGCTGTTCCAACACGTTTACGGTTACCCGTTCACGGCTTACTCCCAGCTGGGAGAGTCCTTGTTTTACAGCATCTTCAACGGTTTTTCCTGAAGTCACGACTTTGGTCATCTCGACTTTTTAGCCCCCTTCGAGTTTCTGCCACCTTTTTTCTTGTTATTGCTATTGGAGGAACCTGTTTTCGTAAGACTGGCTGTTTTCACATTTGCCAGCGCAACTTCTTTATCCTTATTCCGATAAAGGAAATAGTTTTGAATAATCGTGTAAATATTACTGTAGAACCAGTATAACGGCAAAGCAGATGGGAAGTTATACGACATGAACAGAATCAGCACCGGATAGACGTACAGCAAAAATTGCATCGGTCCCTGCTGCGGAGTCGGATTCATTTTCATCATCATCCAGGTTTGGACGAATGTTGTGATTGCCGCCAGAATTGGCAGGATAAAGAAGTGATCCGGTTTACCTAACTGGAGCCACAAGAAATCATGATCCCGCAATGCCGAGTTATAGTAAATGGCATTATAGAGCGCGATGAAAATCGGCATCTGAACGACCAAAGGAAGACAGCCCGCCATCGGGTTGACCTTGTTTTCCTGGAACAGCCTCATCGTCTCTTGCTGGACTTTCTCAGGCGTATCCTTGTATTTCGCTTGAATTTCTTTTAATTGCGGCTGAATGGCCTGCATTGCTTTAGAACTGCGTACTTGCTTGAGTGTAAGCGGCAAAATAATGGTACGCACGATAATCACCAGTATCAGTACGGCCAGGCCATACTCTCCAGAGAACCATTGGGCAAACGTATCCAGCGCATACGAAAACCAGTAAACGACATATCTTTGCCACCAAGATCCATTGGCCAAATCTGCCGTCGTGTAAGAATTGTGGACTGTCGGAGCACATCCAGACAGCACAGCAACAAGTGCCAATAAGGCAATCAGGAGGAACCATTTCCCCCGTTGAGTCTTCAAACGCGACACTTCATAACCCCTTTCTTAACCAATCCATTCCAACGTAAATCATACCATATCCTGTAGGACAAAGATACTGACTATCGGCGTGAAGACTTGAGCAGCGAGGCTTTGCGCAGAACGTGCAGCACGCTTTTCTCCAGCTCCTGATACGACATTGTAACCGCTCCCTTGCGGACGATAAAAATCAGGTCAATTTGCTCCACCAATTCATGCTCATGATGGCGCATAATTTCCTTAACGATCCTGCGCATCCGGTTGCGGACAACTGCGTTGCCGATCTTCTTGCTGGCCGAAATTCCAACGCGGAACTGCTCTACCTCTCTGCGGCGGAACCAGTACACCACAAACTGATGGTTGGCAAAAGATTTGCCATGGCGGTATACTCGCCCAAAGTCCGCCCGGTTTCGTAGACGCAATTTTTTTTGCACGGCGCTTCTCCTTGCTCATCTCTTTTACACATGCCGGCATGCCAATCCTTACCCCTTATATAGTAAGAAGTATGGACAACATTCCCCCATGGTAATCTCGCTTATTTTACATCCATTTTCAAAAGCTTCATCTAATATAGAGCAGGTTGCGGTGCTCCTCCCTCTTTTTTCACTGCATTTCTGCAGACACAGGGAAAGCGATCCGCCCCATAAATACCTCCATTATGAAAAAAAAGACCACCGTAGTGGTCTTTATGCACGCATTACGCACTCAATACTTTTCTGCCTTTTTGGCGACGAGCTGCCAAAACTTTACGGCCATTCTTTGTGCTCATTCTTTTACGGAAGCCGTGAACTTTTTTACGCTTGCTGACATTCGGTCTGAAAGTCGGTCTCATTGTACTGCACCTCCTTACAAGGAATACGTTTTATATGGAATATACCTAACATAGCAATCTCCACAAAAAACACCTTTGTACATTTAACCACAAATAGCGGCCAAAGTCAATGTACAGCTTAATCCCCTCCCCCAAAATCACGCAATCCTCTCCCTCTTTTTCACGCCCAGAGATTTTGCTCCTTCATCCAGTTCACTTATCCCACGCTCTTTTGTCCTTTTTTATCGTGGATTTTCTTTGACCTTCCTTCTTCAATATCAGCTTGTCTACATTTTGCGTTCCTTCCACCACTCCTATTCCTTACTGTTTGCTCTTCCTTCCTATTCCTTCACACCGTCTCTATTTTGAGATCGGCATATTTCCAAGCATCATGACCATATCATTAAAAATATTGTCGGAAACGTTACCGGAAATTTTCAACAGGAAAAACGCCTCCTGTGACCAAAAGGCAACGGCTGTTATGCACAGATCCACAAAAAAAGCTGAATTGTGATTTAAATGGTCATAACCTGTGCATAACATTTTGAGACGATAAAGAGTTATTGTCGAAAACTGAACAAATTATAAACAATATCTTGTGTTGTGAATAAAAATTGTACACAACAGATTGAATTTGTGGATAAATAACCATGAGTCATTGAAATACAAGGCTTCTTTTGCTATGATGATATTACTTTTGAATGTGAATATGTTGTTTTACCCTCCATATTATCAACACCCTGTGGATAAAGTTGTGAACAAGTTCAATTTATCCATCTTTTTATTTTTGTGCGGATTCGGGATTCTGGGGATATATTCTACATTTTTCATTTGATTTCGACATATTGCAGTCCCGTTTTGGCCTGCGGGATCAAGAGAACGGATCGTGCCGCACATACCCTCCTGAGAAATATCGCCTTCTTCTGCCGATCAGCAGCGGATTTTTCCATTAGCTTTTTTTCAGGACCATTTTGTGCTGCGTTCTCTCATCACACTGCCGCATGATTTAGGCGGCGGTATGTCTTTTTATGGCCTTCAACAACATTTTTGGGATTTTAGGCGTTTTGCCGAAGCGCCGGGAGCAGCTCTCTGCAGCTTAAACGGCAAAATGTCAGGATTTAAAAGGAGTGACGTCTGTGGACAGCCATACCTCTGAACTATGGCAGCAAATTCTATCCATCATACAAACCAAGCTGAGTAAGCCGAGTTACGACACTTGGTTTAAGGCTACCAAGGCAGCGAAACTGAATGACCACTCCATTGTGATTTCCGCACCGACAACTTTTGCCGTGGAATGGCTTGAAAGCCGCTATACCAAGCTAGTCGGGGCAACGGTTTATGAAATTTTGGGCAAGCAGCTGGAGGTCAAGTTCGTCATTGAGGAGAACAAGCCCGCCGAGTTCGATCTCCAGCAACAACCTCAGCAGCAGCCGGTCGTACATGAAGAAGCCGTGTCCCATATGCTGAATCCCAAATATACATTCGATACGTTTGTCATCGGATCGGGGAACCGTTTTGCCCATGCAGCATCGCTGGCCGTCGCCGAGGCGCCGGCCAAAGCTTACAACCCGCTGTTTCTGTACGGCGGCGTAGGTCTGGGAAAAACGCATCTGATGCACGCCATCGGGCATTATATTTTGGAACACAACCCGGCCAGCAAGGTCGTGTATTTGTCATCGGAGAAGTTTACGAACGAATTTATTAATGCCATCCGGGACAACCGCGGGGAAAGCTTCCGGAACAAATATCGTAATATTGATATTTTACTCATTGATGATATTCAGTTTATTGCAGGCAAGGAGTCGACGCAGGAGGAATTTTTTCACACGTTCAATGCGCTTCATGAGGAACGCAAACAAATTATTATCTCAAGCGATCGTCCGCCTAAGGAGATCCCAACGCTGGAAGAACGGCTGCGTTCCCGCTTTGAGTGGGGATTGATTACAGATATTCAGCCACCGGATCTGGAAACGCGAATTGCAATTCTCCGGAAAAAGGCGAGAGCGGAGAACCTGGATATTCCTAATGAAGCCATGATGTATATCGCCAACCAGATTGATACGAACATCCGTGAGCTGGAAGGGGCGCTGATTCGCGTTGTTGCCTATTCCTCGCTGACCAATCAGGATGTGACAAGTCATCTCGCGGCCGAGGCGTTAAAGGACATTATTCCTTCCAGTCGTCCCAAAATGATTACCATTCAGGATATACAGCATCAAGTCGGGGAATTTTACAATTTGCGCCTGGAGGATTTCAAAGCACGCAAGCGGACGAAGGCTGTGGCTTTTCCACGGCAGATCGCCATGTACCTGTCACGCGAGCTAACCGACTATTCGTTGCCGAAAATCGGAGAAGCCTTCGGTGGACGCGACCATACAACCGTCATTCATGCGCACGAAAAAATCTCCAAATCCATTCAAGTGGATCAGGAGCTGTTCAAAGTTATCAACAGCCTAATCGAAAAAATCAAAAATCCAACCTGAACAAGTTCAGAGCCTATACACAACTTATACACATGTGGATAGGCTTGATTTTATTAGGCTTACACCGACTTATCCACATATTCAGTGCGCCTATTACTATTACTAATAGATTTTAAAGATATACATCACCTAAATAAGGCCCGCGTCAACGCGTGCTTGAAGGATTAAAACCCGTAGGAGGAACTTATGAAGATCAGCATTTTGAAAAACGTATTGAACGAGGCTATACAACATGTATCCAAGGCCATATCAAGTCGGACCACGATTCCGATTTTGAGTGGTATTAAGCTGGATGTGAATCATCAGGGAGTAACGTTGACTGCCAGCGATACTGACATCTCCATTCAATCCTTTATTCCGATGGAGGATGGTGACCAAACCGTCGTTCAGGTCGAACAACCGGGAAGTGTTGTACTGCCAGCCAAGTTCTTTGTCGAAATCATCAAGAAGCTGCCGTCTCAGGAGATCCGCATGGAGGTAAAAGACCATTTCCAAACCTTCATCTCATCCGGTGCAACCGAAATTCAGATTGTGGGTCTGGACCCTGAGGAATTCCCGGTGCTTCCGAGCATTGAAGAAAATCAGGTTATCTCTGTACCAGGTGATTTGCTCAAAAACATGATCAAACAGACCGTTTTCTCCATTTCCACTCACGAAACGACACCTATTTTGACAGGGGTATTGTGGAATTTGGCTGAGGGCGAATTAAAATTTGTAGCAACGGACCGCCACCGCCTCGCCACCCGTAGCGCCCGTTTGGAAACGTCCGAAGGCTTGCGCTTCAGCAATGTTGTCATTGCAGGTAAAACGTTGAACGAACTGAGCAAAATTATTCCGGATCAAAATATGCTTGTGGATATCGTCGTAGCAGACAACCAGGTACTATTCAAAATTGACCGGGTTCTGTTTTATTCCCGCATTTTGGACGGAACGTATCCGGATACTTCTAGAATTATTCCAACCTCCTACAAAACAGAACTGATTGTGGATACAAAAAGTTTGAGCGAATCCATCGACCGTGCTTATTTGCTGTCCCGTGAGGAAAAAACGAATATTGTAAAAATGCAGTCGCTGGAAAACGGTGGCTTGGAGATTTCCTCCAGCTCCTCCGAGCTGGGTAAAGTACGTGAGGAAGTCACAGTCTCCAAATTTGAGGGAGAGCCGCTCAAAATCTCGTTCAACTCGAAATATATGCTTGATGTGCTGAAGGTGATTGACAGTGAGCAGCTGACGATTGCTTTTACCGGCATTATGAGCCCGATCATTTTAAAACCGGCGGACTCCAGCAATGCACTGTACATCATCCTGCCATATCGCACCACCAACTAACGTCTAGCGTCACCCACCCGAGAACAAGCGAAAGGATGAACAAGCCTTGAAACGGATATCTATACAGACCGAATACATCAAGCTCGATCAATTTTTAAAATTAGCCGATTGTGTTTCTACAGGGGGAATGGCCAAAGCTCTGTTGCAGGAGGGGCAAGTTCGTGTCAACGGTGAGCCGGAAGAACGACGCGGAAGAAAACTGTACCCGGGCGATACCGTAGAAGTAGAGGACAACGGAAGTTTCGAGATCACGGCAGGAGCATGATCGCCTGGTCGGCAAGGACTCCTTTTAGGTGCGGAGTAACAAGGGGGACCCTATGTGTTTGTGAACAATATTGTTTTGCAGCAATACCGGAACTATGAACAGCTGGAGCTGAATGAATTTGGGCCCGTTAATTTGCTGATCGGACAAAATGCGCAGGGCAAAACGAACCTGGTAGAGGCGATTTTTGTTCTGGCTCTGACAAAAAGTCATCGGACGTCGCGCGACAAGGAGTTGATCTCTTTCGGAGCTACCTCCACTCACCTTGCTGCGGATGTGGATAAAAAATACGGAAAAATCAGGCTGGATCTGTCGTTATCCACACAAGGAAAAAAAGCGAAGATCAACGGACTGGAGCAGCGAAAGCTGAGCGATTTTATCGGTTCGCTGAATGTCGTTATGTTTGCACCTGAGGATTTGGAAATCGTCAAGGGAACACCGGGGGTACGTCGCCGGTTTCTTGACATGGAAATTGGACAGGTTGCTCCGGGATATCTGTACCATTTGCAGCAATACCAGAAAGTGCTGGTCCAGCGTAACAACCTGCTCAAACAAGCTTGGGGCAAAGATATGGCTTCCGTACAGCTCATGCTGGAGGTATGGAATGAGCAACTTGTTGAGCACGGTGTTAAAATTGTTAAAAAGCGGAAACAATTTATAACAAAGCTGCAAAAGTGGGCTCAGGCCATTCATGAAGGGATCGCGGGAGGGACTGAGGAGTTAAAATTAACCTATGTTCCCTCCTTCAGCGAGCCGGAGGAAGAAGATGAAGCTGTCTTATTGGAGCGATTTATGATAAAGTTATCCCAAATGAGGGAACAGGAAATCCGCCGTGGTATGACTTTGGCAGGACCCCATCGTGATGATTTGGCCTTTGCCATTAACGGCAGGGAAGTGCATACGTATGGCTCTCAGGGGCAGCAGCGGACGACTGCCCTGTCCTTGAAGCTGGCTGAAATTGAATTAATCCATGAGGAAATTGGTGAATATCCTGTCCTGCTGCTGGATGATGTTCTATCCGAACTGGACCCCTACCGTCAGACCCAACTGATCGAGACCTTCCAGAGCAAGGTACAGACCTTTATTACGGCAACTGGTATTGAGACCTTGAATGCAGAACGGCTCAAGGATGCCAGTATTTATCACGTCCACGACGGGCATGTGGAACACTAAGGAGTGAGTGACCGCTATGTATATTCATCTGGGTGGAGAAAAAATCATCCGCTCGTCAGAGCTTGTGGCTATTTTCGATATCTCGATTGAAAAATCCTCTAAAATCTCCAAGCAGTACGTGAACCACGCCCAACAGCAAAAGCATGTCGAGATGATTGGTGAAGAGGAAGCCAAGTCCATCGTGGTGACTCAAAATACGGTGTATTATTCCCCCATCTCCTCAACAACTCTCAAAAAGCGGGCAAACCAGTTTGTTGCCAATGCTTAACCATAGAATCTATAGAAGTAGGTGAAAGGCATGTCTATGAATCAACCGTCTTATGATGCGGGTGAGATTCAGGTCCTGGAGGGCCTGGAGGCGGTTCGGAAACGTCCCGGGATGTATATCGGTTCCACCAGTGCCAAAGGGCTCCATCATCTGGTCTGGGAAGTTGTGGACAACAGCATTGACGAAGCGCTGGCAGGCTATTGTGACAGCATTCAAGTTGTCGTTCACGAAGATAACAGCGTTACCGTTACAGATAACGGACGCGGTATTCCAGTAAGCGAACACGCCAAAATGAAAAAATCTGCGCTGGAAGTCGTTATGACTGTGCTTCACGCAGGTGGTAAATTCGGAGGCGGAGGGTACAAGGTATCCGGCGGTCTGCACGGTGTTGGTGTATCCGTAGTGAACGCCCTCTCCAGCAAAATGGTCGTTCACGTCAAACGGGATGGGCATATGTACGAGCAGGAATACCATCGCGGTGCTCCGCAGTATGATGTCAGAGTCATTGGCGATACGGACGAAACCGGTACCCAAACGACGTTCTACCCGGACGATCAAATTTTTACAGAAACGACCGTATATGACTATGAGACGCTCCAAACGCGGATTCGTGAGTTGGCTTTCCTGAACAAAGGAATTGCGATTAGCTTGACCGATGAACGGACTGGCGCCAGTGATACGTTCCACTACGAGGGCGGAATCAGTGAATACGTGCAATTTTTGAATCAGAAAAGAGAAGCACTTCATGAGCAACCGATCTATGTCGAAGGCTCACGCGATATGATTCAGGTCGAAGTTGCGCTGCAATATAACGACAGCTATACCGAAAATATTTATTCTTTCGCCAACAACATCAACACCCATGAAGGCGGCACCCATGAATCTGGCTTCAAGAGCGCATTGACCCGGATCATTAACGATTATGCACGCAAAAATGGCTTTATCAAGGACAACACCGCCAACTTGACGGGTGACGATGTGCGTGAAGGACTGACAGCGATTATCTCCGTCAAAATCCCGGAACCTCAGTTTGAAGGTCAGACCAAAACGAAGCTGGGTAACAGTGAGGTGCGCGGGATTGTCGAATCCCTGTTCGCAGAGAAACTTCAGGAATTTCTGGAGGAAAATCCGTCTGTCTCCCGTCGCGTTGTTGATAAATCATTACAAGCAGCCCGTGCTCGTGAGGCTGCACGTAAAGCGCGTGAGCTGACTCGTCGTAAAAGTGCGCTGGAAATCAGCTCCCTCCCAGGTAAGCTGGCAGACTGTTCTTCCAAGGATGCGTCGATTAGCGAACTGTACATCGTCGAAGGCGATTCAGCGGGCGGATCGGCCAAGCAAGGCCGTGATCGTCACTTTCAGGCTATTTTGCCGATTCGCGGTAAAATCCTGAACGTCGAGAAGGCACGTTTGGATCGTATTTTGTCCAGTGATGAAATTCGGTCAATGGTAACGGCTATGGGAACGGGGATTGGCGACGATTTCGATATTGCTAAAGCTCGTTATCACAAGGTCATTATTATGACCGATGCGGACGTCGATGGAGCCCATATTCGGACGCTGTTGCTGACATTTTTTTATCGGTACTTGCGTAAAATTATTGACGCCGGCTATGTCTATATTGCTCAGCCGCCGCTGTTTAAGGTAGAGCGCAATAAGGTCGTACGTTATGCAAACTCTGAAGCCGAACGTGATGCTATCATCAGTGAATTCGGAGAAAATGCGAAGTACAACGTACAGCGTTATAAAGGTTTGGGTGAAATGAACGCAACCCAGTTGTGGGAAACGACAATGGACCCAGAGAGCCGTACAATGCTTCAAGTTACCATCAGTGATGCAATGCTGGCTGATACGATGTTCGATACCCTAATGGGCGATAATGTTGAACCGCGTCGCGACTTTATTCAGGAGCACGCCAAGTACGTGAAAAATCTTGATGTTTAAATTTACACTATTCCATCATGGACGGCTGTATTAACTGCTTTCATTGATGGATTTTGCCAAGGGGCGCTCAGATTGAGCGTCCCTTTTCCTGTCATTAACCCGTCGGGGAGAATTTGAATATTTAATATCAAAGCTTTACGCCTTTTTCTTAGTGCGTGCAGGTTTACCCGTGGATGCTGTATAACGGCCGTAGCCTACAGCATACCTGAATATTTTATGATATAGGCTTTTGTTGGGCAGGGAAGAGAACACTTTAATGGCTGGTCTCGTATTCACTTCCAAAATCCACGGATAGATTTGCTGATCCAGTCCTATATCCAATCCAATTTCCCTCAAACGAGGATATCTTTTTTGTAGCTGCCAAGCTACCCGTTCGCCCATTTTCGATAGTTTTTGCTCCAGTCGTACCGCTTCCTTTACATCCAGATATGGGGCTACTAGTTCATTGAAAAAGCGCACTGTGCCCCCGCTGTGGTGATTGGTGACGACTTTGTCAGGAGCAGCTACACGTCCTATGATGAGCGTTGTCTCCCATTGCTTTCTCAAGTTCATCTGTGTTAATACCCGTAGATCAAAGGGACACGCATCATGATGAAGAAGGGGGATTCCTCGTTGAATTAGATAAGGGCGCTTCCGTATGCGATGAGAAACTGCTTTATGCAGGTCTTCCGGATTTTCGAAGGTGTGGGTCTCTACCTCATAACGAAGGATGTACCACGTTCTTTCCCCGATAATTCCCTCTTCAGTCGGCGGAAGCGGTTCAGTGAGTCTTTCTGCGCGCATAACCCCTTTCCCATAAGTACCGTTATCCGGCTTAATATAGACGGTTCCGTACACTGCCAACATTTCATTCAAGTGTTCCATTGCATACAAACGTGTTTCTGGTACATAAGTGGACAACGACGGATTGGGGAGGATGACATTTGTTTTGGTCCACTTACTGGATACTCGTTGAATAGACAAGTATTCTCATCCCTTTCTTTTGAAAATGTAAGTCACGTTCCATGGAATTCAAAACGCTTGAACAAAACAAGGGAAACTAAAGGACAAGTGCTTAAAACAATGATATAATAGAGAAATACGGCGTTTTTTCGGAATTGTGCTCAGTTAACCCTGACCGTATACGTATTGTATGTGGAAAAGGCCTTCAGGGTGGGGGCTAATCCCCAGTTCGGGGGAATTTGTCATGATCAGGACCTGTGAGCCGTACGATGCATTAGCCATCTGCTGCTCATAGAAGGGCAACTTCTGAGGGTTTTACGCTGTAAAGCGGACAGATGTGTTTAATTGTGCTCTTTTTGTGAAAGTAATATAATTATACAGATGAGGATTTCAGCCAAAATCCTGCGCACAGAGCGGAGTATATAGGCAGTGTCTTGTTAGGCTTTTCACATAGAGAGCAATGTATTGAAGGATGAGAAGGAGGACCAGCATGGCGGATCAAAAAAACTCGCAAATCATCAACAGGGATATCGGAGTGGAAATGCGCGAATCCTTTATGGATTATGCCATGAGTATTATTGTTAGCCGTGCCTTGCCTGATGTGCGGGACGGACTGAAGCCGGTACACCGCCGTATTTTGTTTGCGATGTCCGAGCTAGGCATGTCGCCAGACAAGCCATACAAAAAATCGGCAAGAATCGTCGGTGAAGTTATTGGTAAATATCATCCTCATGGTGATACGGCTGTATACGATACGATGGTTCGGATGGCGCAGGATTTTTCTTTGCGTTATATGCTGGTGGACGGACACGGTAATTTTGGCTCCGTTGATGGAGATATGGCGGCTGCGATGCGTTACACGGAAGCGCGATTGTCGAAGATCGCGATGGAAATGCTGCGTGATCTGAACAAAGAGACCGTTGATTTTATGCCGAACTACGATGGTGAGGAGAACGAGCCAGTCGTGTTGCCTGCACGTTATCCTAACTTGCTAGTGAACGGCGTCGGCGGGATTGCGGTCGGAATGGCTACTAATATTCCTCCGCATAACTTGGGAGAGGTTATTGACGGTGTACAAGCACTGATTGAGAACCCTGACATTACACCGATGGAACTGATGGATTATATTCAAGGGCCGGATTTCCCGACAGCAGGTTATATTTTGGGACGCTCGGGCATTCGTCAGGCATACCAGACTGGCCGCGGATCTGTAACTATGCGTGCGAAGACCACCATAGAAGAGATTGGCAATAAAGCACGGATTATCGTGCATGAGCTGCCTTACCAAGTAAATAAGGCTCGTCTGGTCGAAAAAATTGCTGAATTAGTACGTGATAAACGTATTGAGGGCATCACCGATCTGCGGGATGAATCGGACCGTACAGGCATGCGTGTCGTTATGGAGTTGCGCAGGGATGTGAACCCGAACGTTGTTCTGAACAATTTGTTTAAGCATACGGCAATGCAGTCCACTTTCGGTATCAATATGCTTGCAATTGTAAATAACGAGCCGAAGATTCTGAACCTGAAAGATGTCTTGTATCATTACCTCAAGCATCAGGTTGAAGTCATTCGTCGTCGTACAGAATTTGATCTGAAAAAAGCCGAGGCCAGGGCACACATTCTGGAAGGTTTGCGCACTGCCCTTGACCATCTGGACGAGGTCATTGCATTGATTCGTTCCTCACAGACCGCAGAAGCAGCGCGTGAAGGACTGATTGAACGCTTCTCGCTGTCTCTTGAGCAGGCTCAGGCCATTCTGGATATGCGTCTGCAACGTCTGACTGGCTTGGAACGTGAGAAGATCGAGAACGAATACAATGAGTTGTTGCAAAAGATTGCGGAATACCGCGAAATTTTGGCCAACGAGCATCTGGTGCTTAACATCATCAGCGAAGAGCTTAATGAGCTAAGAGGGCGTTTCGCAGATGAACGTCGTACTGAAATTACAGTGGGTGAAGAGAGTATTCTGGATGAGGATCTTATTCCCCGTGAGGATGTTATCATTACTGTAACCCATACCGGATATATTAAGCGTCTTCCCGTGACTACTTATCGTAGTCAAAAACGCGGCGGTCGTGGTGTAGTGGGGATGGATACCAAGGATGAGGATTTCGTAGAGCATCTGTTCATTACGAATTCACATCATCATTTGTTATTCTTCACCGACAAGGGTAAAGTATATCGGATTAAGGCCTATGAGATTCCTGATCTGAGCCGGACAGCCCGGGGGACACCGATCATTAACCTGATTCAGATTGAGCAGGGCGAGTCGATCAATGCGGTTATTCCAATTGAGGAATTTGTAGAGGACAGCTATCTGTTCTTTGCTACTCAGCAAGGGATTATCAAGAAGACACCGCTCGATAACTACGCTAATATCCGTAAGGGTGGCTTGATTGCCATCAACCTGCGTGAGGATGATGCCCTGATCGAAGTGAAGCTGACCGATGGACAGCAGGAAATGATCATTGGTACGGCGCAGGGCATGTCTATCCGCTTCCCTGAGAGTGATGTACGTTCCATGGGTCGTAGTGCCACTGGGGTTAAAGGTATTACTCTCGATAAGAGTGACGCTGTAATAGGCATGGATATTGTTGATACCAGCCTGGATATCCTGATCGTAACAGCCAAAGGATATGGCAAACGTACTCCTGTACTGGATTACCGTATCCAAGGCCGTGGAGGTAAGGGGATCAAGACGATTAATGTCACGGATAAAAATGGTCCAGTTGTTGGCCTCAAGGTTGTAAAAACCGAAGAGGATCTGATGATCATTACAGCCAGTGGAACCTTGATTCGGACCAGCATGGAGGAAATTTCGACGATGGGTCGGAATACACAAGGGGTAAGGCTGATCAACATCCGCGAAGATGATTCGGTTGCTACCGTTTGTCGTGCGAACAAGAATGAGGAGCAGGATGAATTGCTCGATGAATTGCTCGAGGAGCAGGATACTAACCTAGAAGTTGGTGAGGGTGCATCTCCATCACCAGATGATTCAGCACTTAGTACGGATGTAGAAGGTACACAAGGTAACGATTCGGAGCCTTCTGAGGACGAGTAACAATCCACCGATATAAACAGTGGTATTGGTTTTTAAATGACGGGGAAGACTCCTTGGCCATTGGTCAGGGAGTCTTTTTTTATTGCCGACAGATGAATACAGCAAGTATGCTAAAAATCATATAAAATGAATGTACAGGATCAGGTTCAAGTAATATAATGACATAATAAAAACTGACAGCTAGAGCTGCTGTTATGAGAACAGAGAGGTTGACCATGACAACAGTACCCGTATCCGAATTAAAAGCAGGACTTAGATTGCAAAGCGACGTATTTACTGAAATGGGCAGCTTGCTGCTCCCGAAGGGCCGTATTTTGCTACCGCGTGATTTGGAGATTTTACAAGCATTCCTGATCCAGCAAGTAGAAGTAGGGCCTGATGGTTCGACAAAAGCTGGTGAAGATCATGCTACTGCTCGAGTTGGGGCTCCTGAAGCGCAATCCCCTTCGTTAGAGGAGCGGGATGAGTCCGTTTTATTCCAGGAAGAGTACGACAAAATGGTGATGCTCGTGAAAAATGCATTCCAATCGGTACTCGTATCTAATCTATCTATATATGAGTTGCGGGGGCAGTTGGAAGCCTTACTGGTATACATCCAGCGCTATAATGTAATGACGTTTACTCCGCGTGTCATGATTGAAGTTGATTATATTTTTCATAATGCGGTACTAACCTCTCTGACTTCGTATTCTATTGCTCAATGGATTGGCTTGCCCCAAAAGGACTGGATGCAGGTTGCTTTTGCCGGATTACTCCATGATATTGGTAATGCTAAAATGGACCCGGCCATTCTGTACAAGCCCTCTAAATTAACGTGGGAGGAGCAGGAAGAAATTCGTCAGCATACTTCATTAGGCTACCAATTACTCAAAAATGTGAAGGCCATTAATGAAGGAGTACGTCTGGCAGCTCTTCAGCATCATGAGAAAGTGGATGGTACCGGATATCCATTGCGACTCAAAGGGGAGCAAATTCATATTTACGCTAAAATCGTTGGAGTGGCTGATGTATTCCATGCCATGACACTGGAGAAGACCTACCGACCAGCACAATCCCCGTATCTGGTACTGGAGCAAATCAAATCAGAATCATTTGGTAAGCTGGACCCGGGTGTTGTACAGGTTTTCATCCAAAAGCTCACTCAATTCAATAACGGAACCAAAGTGCGTCTCAATGATAACCGTACAGGGGAAATTATATTTGCTGATCGAGACCATCCGACTCGTCCGTTGGTGCAGGTAAACGGGGAAATCATTAACTTAATGGTTCAAAGAGAGCTATATATCGAGTGTATTGTTACTTAAGTAAGTTTTTTTAAAAAAACAGTTGCGTAATATAATAGAAGTATGATATATTATTTCTTGTCGCTTCAAGTGTTATCAAGTAGAGCGAAAAACACTTTTGAAAAAAAGTGTTGACACAACTGAGAGATACATGATATACTATAAAAGTTGCTGAGGGGATGAAAGAAACCCTGAGGCGAAAAAGAAATGTTTGATCTTTGAAAACTGAACAACGAGTGAGTACGGATTTTGCTTGCAAAATCCAACGCTGAGATTTTGGTACATGCCGTCAGGCTGTATAAAATGGAAGCGAACAATGAGATATTTTATCTCGTCAGTTTCAAAATGAGCATATCGCTCTTTCTATAAACCAGCTTTGGTTGGTCTTTAATGGAGAGTTTGATCCTGGCTCAGGACGAACGCTGGCGGCGTGCCTAATACATGCAAGTCGAGCGGGGTTGTTTTAAAAGCTTGCTTTTAAAACAACCTAGCGGCGGACGGGTGAGTAACACGTAGGCAACCTGCCTATCAGACTGGGATAACTACCGGAAACGGTAGCTAATACCGGATACATCCTTTCCCTGCATGGGGAGAGGAGGAAAGACGGAGCAATCTGTCGCTGATGGATGGGCCTGCGGCGCATTAGCTAGTTGGTGGGGTAAAGGCCTACCAAGGCGACGATGCGTAGCCGACCTGAGAGGGTGATCGGCCACACTGGGACTGAGACACGGCCCAGACTCCTACGGGAGGCAGCAGTAGGGAATCTTCCGCAATGGGCGAAAGCCTGACGGAGCAACGCCGCGTGAGTGATGAAGGTTTTCGGATCGTAAAGCTCTGTTGCCAGGGAAGAACGTCTTGTAGAGTAACTGCTACAAGAGTGACGGTACCTGAGAAGAAAGCCCCGGCTAACTACGTGCCAGCAGCCGCGGTAATACGTAGGGGGCAAGCGTTGTCCGGAATTATTGGGCGTAAAGCGCGCGCAGGCGGCTCTTTAAGTCTGGTGTTTAATCCCGAGGCTCAACTTCGGGTCGCACTGGAAACTGGGGAGCTTGAGTGCAGAAGAGGAGAGTGGAATTCCACGTGTAGCGGTGAAATGCGTAGATATGTGGAGGAACACCAGTGGCGAAGGCGACTCTCTGGGCTGTAACTGACGCTGAGGCGCGAAAGCGTGGGGAGCAAACAGGATTAGATACCCTGGTAGTCCACGCCGTAAACGATGAATGCTAGGTGTTAGGGGTTTCGATACCCTTGGTGCCGAAGTTAACACATTAAGCATTCCGCCTGGGGAGTACGGTCGCAAGACTGAAACTCAAAGGAATTGACGGGGACCCGCACAAGCAGTGGAGTATGTGGTTTAATTCGAAGCAACGCGAAGAACCTTACCAGGTCTTGACATCCCTCTGATCGGTCTAGAGATAGATCTTTCCTTCGGGACAGAGGAGACAGGTGGTGCATGGTTGTCGTCAGCTCGTGTCGTGAGATGTTGGGTTAAGTCCCGCAACGAGCGCAACCCTTATGCTTAGTTGCCAGCAGGTCAAGCTGGGCACTCTAAGCAGACTGCCGGTGACAAACCGGAGGAAGGTGGGGATGACGTCAAATCATCATGCCCCTTATGACCTGGGCTACACACGTACTACAATGGCCGGTACAACGGGAAGCGAAAGAGCGATCTGGAGCGAATCCTAGAAAAGCCGGTCTCAGTTCGGATTGCAGGCTGCAACTCGCCTGCATGAAGTCGGAATTGCTAGTAATCGCGGATCAGCATGCCGCGGTGAATACGTTCCCGGGTCTTGTACACACCGCCCGTCACACCACGAGAGTTTACAACACCCGAAGTCGGTGGGGTAACCCGCAAGGGAGCCAGCCGCCGAAGGTGGGGTAGATGATTGGGGTGAAGTCGTAACAAGGTAGCCGTATCGGAAGGTGCGGCTGGATCACCTCCTTTCTATGGAGAATCGTTTCCTGCAACGGAAACATTCAAATATGAAGCGTAAGCTTCAAAACTCAGGTTTAGGCCTGTTACTCACTCGTTGCTCAGTTTTGAGAGCTCAAACTCTCAATATACTGCATGAATATCATCCACTCGGTTGAGTTGGACCGATATTCACACAGGCTACAGTTTCGATGAAACTGTATTGCACCTTGAAAACTGGATACCGAAACGAAATTGCGTTTTAGAATATTCCTTTACTCTGATCTTGTGTAAACAAGTGAAATAAAGGTAGCAGGTAAGGAAAGATATTTTGCCTTTGGTAAACATCATTCTTTATCGAACATCGATATTTTCTTTCTTTGAAAGAAAAATCTAGGTTAAGCTACAAAGAGCACACGGAGGATGCCTAGGCGCCAGGAGCCGACGAAGGACGTGGCGAACAACGATAAAGCCTCGGGGAGCTGTAAGCAAGCTTTGATCCGGGGATGTCCGAATGGGGAAACCCGGCTGTCTTCATCGACAGTCACTTTCTGCTGAATACATAGGCAGAACAGAGGCATACCAGGGGAACTGAAACATCTAAGTACCCTGAGGAAGAGAAAACAATAGTGATTCCGTCAGTAGCGGCGAGCGAACGCGGATTAGCCCAAACCAAGGAGCTTGCTCCTTGGGGTTGTGGGACGTCTCACATGGAGTTACAAAGGAACCGGTTAGATGAAGAGGTCTGGAAAGACCCGCCAGAGAAGGTAAAAGCCCTGTAGTTCAAAACCCGTTCCCTCCGAGACGGATCCCGAGTAGTGCGGGGCACGTGAAACCCCGTATGAATCCGGCAGGACCATCTGCCAAGGCTAAATACTCCCTGGCGACCGATAGTGAAGCAGTACCGTGAGGGAAAGGTGAAAAGCACCCCGGAAGGGGAGTGAAATAGATCCTGAAACCGTGTGCTTACAAGAAGTCAGAGCCCTATTGATGGGTGATGGCGTGCCTTTTGTAGAATGAACCGGCGAGTTACGTTCCCGTGCAAGGTTAAGGTGAAGAGCTGAAGCCGCAGCGAAAGCGAGTCTGAATAGGGCGAGTTAGTACGTGGACGTAGACCCGAAACCGGGTGATCTACCCCTGTCCAGGGTGAAGGTGCGGTAACACGCACTGGAGGCCCGAACCCACGCATGTTGAAAAATGCGGGGATGAGGTGGGGGTAGCGGAGAAATTCCAATCGAACCCGGAGATAGCTGGTTCTCCCCGAAATAGCTTTAGGGCTAGCCTCGGAATAAGAGTCGTGGAGGTAGAGCACTGATTGGGTGCGGGGCCCGCAAGGGTTACCAAGCTCAGTCAAACTCCGAATGCCATAGACTTGGTTCCGGGAGTCAGACAGTGAGTGCTAAGATCCATTGTCGAAAGGGAAACAGCCCAGACCATCAGCTAAGGTCCCCAAGTGTGTGTTAAGTGGGAAAGGATGTGGAGTTGCACAGACAACCAGGATGTTGGCTTAGAAGCAGCCACCATTGAAAGAGTGCGTAATAGCTCACTGGTCGAGTGACTCTGCGCCGAAAATGTAACGGGGCTAAACACGCCACCGAAGCTATGGCTTGATATTTAGGTATCAGGGGTAGGGGAGCGTTGAATGCGGGTTGAAGGTGTACCGTAAGGAGCGCTGGACTGCATTCAAGTGAGAATGCCGGTATGAGTAACGAAAAGATCTGTGAGAATCAGATCCGCCGAAAGCCTAAGGGTTCCTGAGGAAGGTTCGTCCGCTCAGGGTAAGTCGGGACCTAAGGCGAGGCCGATAGGCGTAGTCGAAGGACAACAGGTCGAAATTCCTGTACCACCGTAATCCGTTATGAGCGATGGGGTGACGCAGTAGGGTAGTGACGCGGACTGATGGATGTCCGTCTAAGCAGTGAGGCTGGTGTGTAGGCAAATCCGCACATCGTAAGGCTGGGCTGTGATGGGGAGCGAAAATTACAGTAGCGAAGGTCATGATCTCAGACTGCCAAGAAAAGCCTCTAGCCAGGAGAAGGTGCCCGTACCGCAAACCGACACAGGTAGGCGAGAAGAGAATTCTAAGGCGCGCGGAAGAACTCTCGTTAAGGAACTCGGCAAAATGACCCCGTAACTTCGGGAGAAGGGGTGCCTCGGTAGGGTGAATAGCCCGAGGGGGCCGCAGTGAAAAGGCCCAAGCGACTGTTTAGCAAAAACACAGGTCTGTGCGAAGCCGCAAGGCGAAGTATACGGGCTGACGCCTGCCCGGTGCTGGAAGGTTAAGGGGAGTGGTAAGTCCTTTGGGGCGAAGCTATGAACCGAAGCCCCAGTAAACGGCGGCCGTAACTATAACGGTCCTAAGGTAGCGAAATTCCTTGTCAGGTAAATTCTGACCCGCACGAATGGCGTAACGACTTGGGCGCTGTCTCAACGAGAGATCCGGTGAAATTTTAATACCTGTGAAGATGCAGGTTACCCGCGACAAGACGGAAAGACCCCATGGAGCTTTACTGCAGCTTGATATTGAATTTGGGTACGATCTGTACAGGATAGGTGGGAGCCTAAGAGACTTGAGCGCCAGCTTGAGAGGAGGCATCCTTGGGATACCACCCTGATCGTATCTAGGTTCTAACTTGGTACCGTGATCCGGTACGAGGACAGTGTCAGGTGGGCAGTTTGACTGGGGCGGTCGCCTCCTAAAGAGTAACGGAGGCGCCCCAAGGTTCCCTCAGAATGGTTGGAAATCATTCGAAGAGTGCAAAGGCAGAAGGGAGCTTGACTGCGAGACCTACAAGTCGAGCAGGGACGAAAGTCGGGCTTAGTGATCCGGTGGTACCGCATGGAAGGGCCATCGCTCAACGGATAAAAGCTACCCTGGGGATAACAGGCTTATCTCCCCCAAGAGTCCACATCGACGGGGAGGTTTGGCACCTCGATGTCGGCTCATCGCATCCTGGGGCTGAAGTAGGTCCCAAGGGTTGGGCTGTTCGCCCATTAAAGCGGTACGCGAGCTGGGTTCAGAACGTCGTGAGACAGTTCGGTCCCTATCTGTCGTGGGCGTAGGAAATTTGAGAGGAGCTGTCCTTAGTACGAGAGGACCGGGATGGACGTACCGCTGGTGTACCAGTTGTTCCGCCAGGAGCACCGCTGGGTAGCTATGTACGGAAGGGATAAGCGCTGAAAGCATCTAAGCGTGAAGCCCCCCTCAAGATGAGATTTCCCAAATAGTAAGACCCCTTGAAGACGACGAGGTAGATAGGTTGGGGGTGGAAGTGCAGTAATGCATGGAGCTGACCAATACTAATCGGTCGAGGGCTTATCCTAAGTATAAGACGCAATGGAGTTTCGGATCCAGTTTTCAGGGTGTAACACCTTGAAGGTATGTAGAAGATACATACGATAAGCGCATGGCTATTCATTTACACGATTAGTGATGAACTGAATATCCATACGGAAGAATTTGTTTTACAAATTCATGTTTGGTGGCGATAGCGGAGGGGTTCCACACGTACCCATCCCGAACACGACCGTTAAGCCCTCCAGCGCCGATGGTACTTGGACCGCAGGGTCCTGGGAGAGTAGGACGTCGCCAAGCAAAAGAAAGAAGGACCATGATCTCCTTGAGATTGTGGTTCTTTTTTTGCGTACGTATATTTTAGAAATGCTCTTACAAAAGGAAGGTAACATTTTTGTTACGGAATGTTATTGGAAACCCGGTATAATATAGGTACTGAATCCCATATACACACGCTGCGTTCTTGCAGAATTATGCAAATTCTTGAATTGGGTTTGTATAGTGAATCAAGCTGGTAAGGAGGGAAGATCATGCGGCGAAATAAATGGCTTGCTCTATTGGTGCTATTCAGTGTCGCTGTCGCGATCCTTACCGGGTGCGGGACAGAGGAGCCTTCTTGGACATCGTTTGAGGGTGCAGCGAACGAAAAAACGTTTCCTGTCCCTAAAGAAGCGAGTAAAACTGATCGGGCTAGCAGTAACTCAGACATGGACTATGTACGCTATGCATTACCGGCTTTGAAGGAAAGTGATAGCTTGCCTGCTCCCTATCTGGAGGAAATTGCAGCCTGGGGCTGGACGGAAGAACCGAATCTATCAACTTTTAATCAAAAAGTATTCCTGAAAAATAAACTTATGGTGCACTTGTCTGTGCATGATGGTTCTTTTACTGTATTGGTCCCGAAGGATGGTAAAGCTGCTGCGAAAAGCAAAAGTGTAGATCTTAATTAGTAATTCGCGGTTCTCGACCTGGATACAGGGGGCTACGGACATAGGGCTGCTTTAGGTAAGTCACAAGCGACCTCGAATGTAGCAGATAAGATGCTGTGTATAATGAACGATAAAGCTGGATATAAGGAAGCACTCAAAACTGCTGTTAAGTAGATGGGGCTTCCTTTTTTATATTGATTGGTATATTAGAGTGTTAAAGATGGTAGTGTGGAATGGTGAGGGAAATAAAAAGGAACAACCTTATAGGGCTGCTCCTTTTTTAATATGCGGTTCTAGCTCATCGGAGATATGCCAGATCAGGTATAAGCTTCTATCTGATAGATGAATGGCTAGTCTACTGCTGATAATATGAGGCATCTTCATCGGTGAACTTCAACATGCCATCTTTCCTTTCGCCTGTAAGACGGCTCAGGATGTATAGGCGCGGTGCAATAAGCCACAGATGCCAAAAGAGCAAGGATACAGTAAAGGCTGGCGGAGACCAGAGAATGAATACAGCGGACAAGCAGATGCCGATCCATAGCGTATGTATATGCACACGGCGAAAGAGGCCGTAGCCTATGTACTGGTCTGTCATATAACCCAGCCAAGGCAGCTTGCGGTGAAATGCCCAGCGCTTGCGGAAGGATGTTTTGCTTATGAACAGTACAGATCGGGAGATCACGAAGTGTACCCATAAGGTCAGGAAGAAAGCTAGAGCAAACAAAAACAGGCTAGTCCATGAAAAGGCAAGAAGCAGGAAAAGAAGCATAATAACAGGCAACGAGATGTGACTCCATATCAGCTGACGCGGAATACTGATTTTTTTAATGAGCTTGTAGTGATAGTAGGTAGCTTTGGTTCCGGTTTCCTCTGTCATGCAAACAGTCCTTTCATTAATCTACTGCATCACAAATGGCTTCTCGACCGCCCACAGCCGGAAAAAGGGACGGTGCTGCGCTCATGCGGCTCTGACAAGCACTAAATTGCTTGGGTAAGGCTATAGAATGATCGGCTTCTAGTGTGAGCCAACCTATTCTATAATTACAGGGAAAAGCTATTACGAATGAAGTATGAAACGGCTCCAATGAAAGGGTATCCATATGTAGGAGCTTTTCTTATTATATCGGCATAGAAGGCTGTTTTTTAAACATGTCGGTACAAACACCATAAGGGCTCACGTGGAATATATATAGAGTATATCGTCGAGCTGGGCTATGAAAAGGTTTAAAATAGTAGAAAGTGCCCCATACTAATAGTAAAAGAAACAAGGGTGGGATGGATATGCATGATCAAGGCGGCCACCGCTGCATTATATGCGGACAACACAAGCATGAAGGCATCTATATCGTTTCCGAGTTTATCTGCGATGCGTGTGAAGCTGAAATGGTACGCACGGATGCGACAGACGCCAAATATCATTTTTTTATTGATCAACTAAAGCAAATTTGGGTACAGAAAAATGCATAATATCCTTTGTCAGCAAGTCTTTAAAGGGTTAGTATTCCAAGGCCTGTCGGTACGGGCTTTTTTTTCTGTGAGTAAAAGTAGGATTCCGCTTGATTTTACGATAAAATAGGGAAGATATAAAGCTTTGTTTCGGAAGGATTGCAGAATGATGGGGAAAAAGGCTTCACACGCACCATTAATGGAAGCTCTATTACGTTACCGGGCTCAAAGCAATGCTTCTTATCATGTGCCTGGCCACAAAAATGGACAAGTATATGAAAATGAAGATATTGCATCTCTCTTGAAAGAAGTAATGTCTATTGATGCGACCGAAATTACCGGACTGGACGATTTGCATCACCCTGAGGATGTGATCCGTGAGGGTCAGGAGCTGGCGGCGATGTGCTTTGGTGCAGAGGAAAGCTTTTGGCTGATTGGAGGAAGTACAGTCGGTAATTTGGCAATGATTTTGACCGTGTGTACGGAACCAGGGGATTTACTGCTAGTACAGAGAAATGTACACAAGTCAGTCCTGAATGGTCTTATGCTGTCCGGGGCAGCTGCGGTGTTCTTGGAGCCGGAAATAGATACGACCAGCGGGCTTGCGGTAGCTCCGTCGCCGGATACGATACAGACCGCATTAAAAGCCTATCCTTCCGCCAAAGGCGTACTGCTTACGATGCCTAACTACTACGGGATGGGACATGACCTGACAGCGACGGCCAAGGCTTGTCATGCGGCCCATGTGCCTCTGTTGGTGGATGAGGCGCATGGTGCCCATTACGGGCTTCATCCCCGTTTGCCGGCTTCTGCTTTGTCCTGTGGGGCTGATGTGGTCGTCCAGTCAACACATAAGATGCTACCAGCCATGACTATGGGGGCCATGCTACACGTGCAGGGAGGACGGATCAATCGGGAGCTACTTCGTCAGCGGCTGGCAATGGTACAAAGCTCCAGCCCTTCGTACCCGCTCATGGCTTCGCTTGATTTGGCAAGGCGGCATATTGCGGTTCATGGGGCGAATGCTTTTACGGAAGGCTTGGCGGCAGCAGATACTTTTAGAAAAGCTCTGAAGCAGCTTCCACGCTTTCGTCTCGTAGAGCCTATTCAGCAAGCGCCTCAGGGGAATGAAGCCCAAGGGGGCATTACAGAGCGCTTGGAGAGGGATGGGGAGAACGCGGGCGGATATTCGACCCATGACCCTTTTAAAATGGTGCTGTACGATGCATTTGGTGTACTGGATGGCTTTGGCTTAAAGCATGGGTTGGAAGCGTATGGCTGTATTCCGGAGATGAGTGACGAAAAACATGTTGTTTTATTGTTTACGTTAGGCTCCACGATTAAAGATGCTAATCACCTGTTGCAGGCTCTTGTGCATATAAATGATGATATACGGTTTAAGGAGACGGCTGGTGGGCCGGGTTCTATGCAGAAGGAGCAACGCGGACCAGATTTAGATTTTTCCACGTGGAACAATGATGGTGCGATGGTTTATTCTAGTCCGGTGCAGTTTGGGCTTCAACCGGTTAAACCGGATCAGATGGAGGTAGTAGCTGTTGAGGACTCTGCGGGCAGGGTGGCTGCGGAAATGATTATCCCGTATCCTCCAGGTATTCCACTGTTATACGCAGGAGAAACAATCACGGAATCAATAGCTAAACGAATGAGACGTCTCCGTGAGCTGGGAGCCAAATGGCAAGGGGCAGCAGATGATAGGTTGTTTACAATTCGGGTATTCCGTTTAAAATAAAGATTAGATGTTGGAGACTTAACCAATAAAGAAGACTGAATAAAAGAAGCATACGAGCCTGTAGGTGACTCTTATTTTTCAGGCTGGAAAGCAGGGAATGGCATGAATCGCAAAGGAATTTTTATTACGCTGGAGGGGGGAGACGGCTCCGGTAAAACAACGATGATCCAACGGCTGGCCAAGTTTATGGAGGAAGAAGGCTATCCAGTTATTACGACGAGAGAACCGGGTGGTATCGAAATTTCGGAAAAGATCCGCTCTATCATTTTGGACCCTGCCCATACAAGTATGGATGCCCGGACAGAAGCGCTTCTATATGCGGCAGCCCGGCGTCAGCATCTGGTTGAGAAGGTAAAGCCAGCTATTGAAAAGGGAGCTATCGTATTATGTGATCGTTTTGTGGATAGCAGCTTGGTCTATCAAGGGTTTGCGAGAGGGATCGGGATGGAGGAAGTGGCTTCGATTAATCGTTTTGCGGTGGATGATTGGGAGCCGGATGCTACATTTTATCTGGATATCGAACCTGAATTGGGATTGGCCAGAATTCATGCGTCCCGTGGAGAGGGAATGGATCGCCTCGATATGGAGAGTATATCTTTTCACCATAAAGTACGAGAGGCGTACCTGGAGCTGGCCCGCAAATTTCCGGAGCGAATTACGATTGTGGATGCATCTCCCGCAACGGAGCAGGTAGAGCAAGTATTGAAGGATTTGCTGAAAAAGCGATTTATTCAAAACTTTAGCATGTAATTGTCGATGGATATACGGTAAAATTGAACTAGGGACTAGCTTGTTCCTAATATGGCTTGAAGGAGGAATACAGGGTGAAGCTGATTATTGCGATTGTGCAGGATAAGGATAGTAACAGATTATCCAGCGGACTGGTGAAAGCTAATTTCCGTGCTACCAAATTGGCGAGTACAGGCGGATTTTTGCGAGCAGGGAATACGACATTTATGATCGGTGTCGATGACAATCAGGTGGACTCGTTGATGAATGTCATTCGCAGCAGTTGCAAGGTACGTGAACAGCTAGTCACACCCGTTACCCCTATGAGCGGTACGACTGACTCCTATCTGCCTTTGCCTGTTGAAGTACAGGTGGGCGGAGCGACGGTGTTCGTGATGCCTGTAGACCGTTTTGAGCACTTCTGAATCTACACAAAAGGACCTATTCTGCCGATATGATAGGGGAATTACTTGTTTCTTGCCCGTATCATGGGAATAAGGAACAGATCCACTATAACGGTAGCGCCAAGGCGCAGTCCCTGGAAAGCCGCTATGTTCCCCCAGTTCTATGTTGAGCTGTTCATTAAAAGGGATAAGCGGAAGTATTCGGGGGGAAAGCAGGTTTATATGAAAATAAATCCGGGCTATCGCCCTTTACAGAGTACGTTGTCTACAAATGAAATGAATACGAAGCCGATCCAGCCCAAGAGCTTTTCCGATGTTATGCAGCAAAATGGGGAGCGGGCTTCGCATGAGGAACTGAACCGTCGCTTCAAAGAAATTCAGATGCAGGGAGACCGTCTGGCACGCTCGATGACGATTCGTGAGCTGAAGGCTTATAAGATGCTGGTTAAACGGTTCCTGGAGGATACGGTTCGGCGCGGTGTGTCTATGAAGGACACAAAGGGCTGGATCGCCGGGGACGCAGCAAGCGGTATAAGCTGATTGATGAAGTAGATGAGCTGTTGCTCAAGATGGCAGATGATCTGCTCGAAACCGAGCAAGGCAAAATTGAGCTTTTGCAAGGAGTCGGTGAAATTAGAGGGCTGCTTATTAATTTCTCGTTTTAAATGTAGACTTCTGCCATAAACGAATACAAAAGGGCTGTCGCCACGAAGGAATAATCTGCTTGCTGCTGATGCTGGCAGATTATTTTTGACTATATTCATGTAGGTAACGGTTGGGAATATGGAAAAATAGCAGCAGAATAGGTGAGGAAATATGTCTTTCCAAAAGATAATGGGTCAGGATATAGCTAAAAAAATGCTGCAAAGCGCACTTCGGAATGAGGCGGTCAACCATGCCTATGTATTTAGCGGGCCGCCGGGAAGCGGACAGATGAAGATGGCGCAGACCTTTGCCAAAGCATTATTTTGTGAGCGAATGACGGATGATGCATGTGGCGAATGTCTGTCCTGTCGTAAGGTAGAGCATGGCAATCACCCGGATCTGTTTATCGTAGAGCCGGATGGAGCTACGATTAAAATTGACCAGATTCGCGGACTTCAGCGCATATTCTCTTACAAATCGGAAAGCTCCAAACCGAAGGTATATATTATCCAGCAGGCGGATACCATGACAGTGCAAGCTGCAAACAGCCTGCTTAAGTTTCTGGAGGAGCCTCAGGTTCCAGTGGTGGGTATACTCATTTCGGAAAATGGACAGGCATTGCTGCCTACGATCCAATCACGGACGCAGCAGGTCCCTTTTCATGCTTTGCAGCCTGAAGTGATGATGCAGGCCTTAATCGGGGAAGGATATACGGCAGGACTTGTCCGGTCGGCGGTTCACATTGCCTCGGGACTGGAATCATGTAGAGAAATTCTCCAGCAGAATTGGTTTGCAGAAATTAGAAACGTAGTGTTACAATTAGTGAAGGAGTCCATGAGCCGGGGAAGTTCGTCCATTATTCTCGCTCAACAGAAGATTTTTAAAACTGGACTTTCTGAACACCTGGATATTCTGTTTCATCTGTTTCATTTGTGGTTCAAGGATATGCTTCATTTCCGTTACGGAAGGCACGAAAGCATTGTTTTCATAGATCATTTGGAGTCCGTCTCCAAATTGGCAATCACCCGCAGCACGGAACAATGGGTCTCTTATATGGATTTGGCCGCGAATTGCAGGAAGAAGCTCCGTTTTCACGTCAATGGTCAATTGTGTGTAGAGCAGCTTCTGATTGGGTTGTCCGATACAAGCGGTTCCATCACCGGCTAACAGGAAGGCGCGCTTGTTCCACTCTGCACAATCCGCGACGCCAGGTTCCCGGTTTGTGCGACAGTGAGACTTCAATTGCGGCCATTCGTAACATGTCGGCTTCAAATGAGGTTTAGTGGCATACAAGGGGGTTAATTTTTGTATAGTGTAGTGGGTGTCCGTTTCAAGAAGGCGGGCAAGACTTATTATTTTGATCCGCTGGACCTTCCGGTGGAGAAAGAAAACTGCGTTATTGTAGAAACCGCACGCGGTATTGAATATGGCAAGGTTGTGGTGGGCAAAAAAGAAGTAAATGATTCGGACGTTGTCCTGCCCTTAAAGAAAGTCATCCGTATTGCCGGAGATGATGACGCTCTTGTTGTAGAAGAGAATAAACTGGCGGCCAAGGATGCATTCGGTACGTGTTTAAATAAAATCAAAGACCATGGCCTAAAAATGAAGCTGGTAGACGTGGAATTTACATTTGACCGCAATAAGATCATTTTTTATTTTACGGCAGAGGGCCGCGTGGATTTTCGGGAGCTTGTAAAGGATTTAGCCAGTATTTTTCGTACACGGATTGAGCTGCGGCAGATCGGAGTACGGGATGAGGCTAAAATGCTGGGCGGGATCGGTCCTTGCGGACGTATTCTGTGTTGCTCTTCGTGGCTGGGAGATTTTGAACCGGTATCCATTAAGATGGCGAAGGATCAGAGCTTGTCGCTGAATCCGACGAAGATTTCCGGGTTGTGTGGAAGATTGATGTGCTGTCTCAAGTTCGAACATGATAACTACGAGAGCATGAAGGAAGAATTGCCGCAGGTTGGCAAGATGGTCGTCACCTCTCTCGGAGAAGGCAAAGTCGTAGGCGTAAATGCTGGACATCGCACAGTACATGTTCAACTATTTGAGATTAGCAAGGTCAAGGAACTTCCAATGGACGATGTAGTCGTCAAGTAAACCATTAGGTTGCTTCGGGGTGGAAACTTGGATAAATTAAATGTTTTTGCGCGTATTCACGAAATGGAAACCCAAATGGGACAGTTGCATAGCGATCTGGGTGAATTGAAACTGGCAGTAAAAGAGCTGCTGGAGGAAAATCAACGACTAACGATTGAAAACGAACAGGTGCGCAAGATGCTCAAACGTGAAACCTCCAGAGAAGAAAAGACGGCAAAAAGGCCGAAGCTTTCTCCTCCGATCGTCATTAAGGATGAAGAGGAAACGGGTGAGGTTGTGGGCGAAGGCCACGACAATCTGGCAAGGCTGTATCATGAAGGATTTCATATATGCAACGTGTATTACGGACATTTGCGAACGGAAGGCGATTGCCTTTTCTGTCTATCATTTTTGAATAAATAAAAACAAGCCGTAGGAGCAAGGTGCCTACGGCTTTTTTGTAAGGAAGTATGGATTCAGAACGATTTGGGGTAAAAAGATGGGAGAGCGCTATGTACGAAAATGAACAGAAGTCTGAACGAATTGACGATCTATTGTCACATAATCTGCGTATTATCCAAAGTGATGAGGTGTTCAGCTTCTCCATGGATGCGGTTTTGCTAGCACGGTTTGCTGGTATTCCACAGCGTGGAAAGATTTTGGATCTATGTACAGGTAATGGGGTTGTTCCCCTGCTGCTAACGACACGAACCAAAGCAGCTATCGAAGGAATTGAAATTCAACCGCGTTTAGCAGATATGGCTAGACGCAGCGTCAGCCTGAATGGACTGGAGGCAGCGATTCAGATTCGGGAAGGCGATCTACGTGAGTTGGTTCAAATCACGGGACATGGTGTATATGATGCAATTACGGTAAATCCCCCCTATATGCCGCTAAACGGTAGCGATATTAAGCTAAACCCTCATCAGGCGATTGCACGTCATGAGGTGCATTGTACGCTGGAAGAGGTCATTCAGGCGTGTACCCGGCTTGTCCGTAATGGTGGTAAAGTGTCGATGGTTCATCGTCCGCAGCGGCTAGGTGAGATTATAACACTGATGCGTGCCAACAGACTGGAGCCAAAACGGATTCGATTTGTCCACCCACGGGCTCATATGGAGGCGAATATGGTGCTCATCGAGGCGCTATGTGATGGTAAGCCGGAGGTTCGTCTGTTGCCGCCGCTCATTGTATATCAGGAGAATGGGAATTATACTCAGGAAATAAGGGATATCTATGGAGAAGTAAGCAAGGGGGATTTACAGTGAAGGCAGCGGTGCAAAAAAGTTTTATAACCGGCGGAGAAGAACGGGGCAAGCTGTATCTCGTTGCGACACCGATTGGTAATCTGGACGATATGACCTTTAGGGCGATTAACACCTTAAAATCGTGCAGTATTATAGCAGCAGAGGATACGCGGCAGACGCGCAAACTGCTCACACATTTTGATATCACGCCGGAAATGCTATTCAGCTATCATGAACATAATAAAGCTGCCAGTGGGCCTGAGCTGATACGTTATATAATAGAAGGAAAAAATTTGGCACTGGTTAGCGATGCAGGTCTGCCGGCCATTTCGGACCCGGGTTCGGATCTGGTCAAGCTGGCGCTGGAAGCGGAAATTAGCGTTATTCCCATCCCTGGGGCAAACGCAGCATTGTCAGCTTTGATTGCCTCCGGACTGGGTACCGAAAGATTTACATTTGCCGGATTCCCTCCACGGGAGAAAAAGGATCTCGAGAGGCTGCTACAGTCATTTCAGGTATCACATGGCACGATCCTGTTTTATGAATCCCCTCACCGTATTGTGCGGACGTTGACGGTATTGAAGGAAACACTGGGGGAACGCAGAGTGGTGCTTGCACGTGAGTTGACCAAGCTGCATGAGGAATGGATACGAGGAACGGCGGAGCAATGCCTTGCCAGACTGGAGGAGCATCCACCGCTTGGTGAATATTGTCTGGTAGTTGAAGGGAAAAACGAAGCAGAAGAGGAAGAGGAGCGACAGGCATGGTGGCAGTCCTTATCTTTGGAGGCCCACGTTGCGCATTATGAGACTGAAGGGCTGACACGCAAGGACGCTATGAAGCGTACAGCTACTGATCGCTCCATTTCCAAAAGGGATGTATATAACGCTCTTTTATGAAAACTTCCATAAACAAAAAAGGGCCTTCCGACGGTTGGGTTCAAACCGTGGAAGGCAACAAGGAGTATATATGAAAAAGGTTAGAATTAACAATCTCTTATAAGTCTATTATATACTAAAAATCTTAGTTTGTCACAGGTGTTGGAATTTCTGAGATGCAATCTTGGCAAACAATTTTTCCTTTGAAGTAAATTACGTTCTCGGCATTACCGCAGAAGATACAAGCAGGCTCGTATTTTTTGAGCATAATGCGTTCGCCATCAACATAAATTTCCAAAGCGTCTTTTTCGCCAATACCCAATGTGCGGCGCAATTCGATTGGAATAACAACACGTCCGAGCTCGTCAACTTTTCTTACAATACCAGTGGATTTCATCATAATAAATCAGGCTCCTCTCGCCTTTAAAATAATATAAGTGTCATGATTCGACAAAATATTCTCTTTTCTGATATTTACTATACCAACGATTCCCAAAACAGTCAACCTTAAATATTTGCTAACAGGTTAATTATGCAAAAGTATTTAGAATAAAGAGCATGATGCGTGTGTATTACCTTATTTTATTGATGATTTTAGCCATTTGTCGATTTGGAAATGTCGAAAAGCTATAATTCGACATATTACGACAAGCGATGTCGAATGAAGGAGATCGTTTAGGATTTTATTGTATCTTAATCCATTATTCAGAATATTAAAGGAGCTGATATCTTGCACCAGCCACTCAGTGAAGAAAAAGTTTTTAAGGACCCGGTACATAACTATATCCATGTTCAGGATACAGTGATATGGCGTTTGATCAATACTCCAGAGTTCCAACGCTTGCGCCGCATTCGGCAGTTGGGTACATCTTATCTTACTTTTCATGGAGCGGAGCATAGCCGTTTTTCGCATTCGCTAGGTGTGTACGAGATTACACGGCGTATTATTTCCCAATTTGAACGCGGCGAATTTTCGGATTGGCCGAAGGAAGAAGGTTTAGTCGCGCTGTGTGCGGCTTTGTTGCACGATGTGGGGCATGGCCCGTTTTCCCATTCTATAGAAGAAGCCTTTCATATGAACCACGAGGATTGGACATGCCGGATTGTATTGGGGAATACGGAGATTAACGCTGTGCTGAGGCAAGTCGATGAGGAGCTTCCGGCGAAGGTGGCTGCGGTCATTGCCAAAACGTATGACAAGCCAATTCTCGTTAACCTGATCACAAGCCCATTGGATGCGGACCGTATGGATTATTTGCTGCGGGATGCCCACTCGACGGGGGTCAATTATGGCACCATTGATCTGGATCGTATTTTACGGCTGCTGCGTCCTCATAATGGAAGAATTGTTGTGAAGGAGTCAGGTATGCATGCGGTAGAGGATTATCTGATGTCACGCTATCAGATGTATTGGCAAATTTATTTTCATCCTGTAACGCGCAGCTCGGAAATTTTATTGCGTAAGATTTTCAAGCGGGCGAAGGAGCTGTTTAGAAACGGATATGAGTTTAGTTTTCTGCTGGAACCGTTGCCGGATCTCTTTCGGGGGGAGCTTACGGTGGAACAATATTTGATGCTCGACGAGTCTTTGATTCAGACAGTATTCAGTCAGTGGAAACAGGAAAAGGACGAGATTTTAAGTGATTTGAGCGCCCGTTTTATGGATCGCAAGCTGTATAAATATGTAGAGATTGAAAATATGGATACAGATACCATTGACGACATTCGGACAGCGCTGAAGCAGGTTGGTTTGCATCCCGAATATGATCTGGAAATTGATTTTCCGACGGATCTTCCTTATGATGTGTTTCGGCAGGGTGGCTCGACGGACAACCAGATTTTACTGCTTGGACGTAAAGGAGAAGTGAGAGAAATTTCCGAAGTATCGGAAATTGTGCGCTCCATTAGCGGTATTCACCGGGGTAAATATCACATGTACTATCCCCAAAACAAATTGGATGGGGTAAAGGACAAGCTTCCTGCCGAAATAAGGAATTATTTTGTCAAACAATAGACAAATGTATGCCAATAAAAGTAAATAAGGGGACATGAATTTTGAATTTATTTGACACTCATACCCATCTGGATGCGCCGCAATTTGACGAAGATCGGGAAGAAGTTATAGCACGTGCTGTCGAAGCGGGAGTAACCCGCATGATTAATATCGGATTTAATCGTGAGACGATTCCATCCACGATGAAATTAGCTGAGACGTATGATTTTATTTATGCGGCGATTGGATGGCACCCACAGGATGCGATTACGATGCAGGAGGGAGATATGGAATGGATTGTATCGTTATGCAGTCATAAGAAAGTCGTGGCGATCGGGGAGATTGGTCTGGATTATTATTGGGACACATCACCGAAGGATGTACAGCATCGGGTGCTACGCAACCAGATTGGACTGGCTCGTGAGCTGAACATGCCAATTGTCATCCATAACCGGGATGCGCATGAAGATATTGTTAAGATTTTGCGTGAAGAAAAAGCGAGTGAGGTTGGCGGAGTCATGCATTCCTTTTCCGGAAGCTGGGAGACGGCTAAAATGGTGCTGGATATGGGCTTTCACCTCTCTTTTGGCGGGCCAATAACGTTCAAAAATGCCAAGCAGCCAAAGGAGGTACTCGCACAGGTGCCGCTGGACCGTCTGCTCATTGAAACGGACGCTCCCTACCTAACGCCTCATCCGTTCCGCGGGAAGCGAAATGAGTCCGCACACGTGGGACTGGTCGCAGAGGCGGCTGCCCAAATCAAGGGAATTACGGTGGAGGAATTAGTGTCAATAACGACCCAAAATGCCTTGGAACGATTTGACATTAAGTGAAAAAGTGAAGAAATCGATCAAAATAAAGAGATAGACGAAGCTAATCATGAATTTGTTGCAGGAAACTCAAGAATATTACAATATTTTAACCGAATATTTTGAAAAATGTACTTGAAACCTGCTTTACAACATGCATAGAAACAGGATATCATCTTTTCAGTGAATTGTTGTTTGAGTGTAAACATCAACAGCTCATTTCATGAACCAGTCTCGCTGAGTCCCTTTTACAGGGAACGGGGGAACCGATATGGCTTACAGTACGTCCGGCGTATGGCAAGAAGGGAGCGTCTCTTCCGCCAGCCGGCTCGACCGAAATCCTTTCCCGGATGGGATTGAACAGGTGGAGGGGCCGTATTTCGATTTCTTTCTGGGTCTTCGGGGTGAATGTGAAGGCGACCGCCATGAGCGGTTGACCCAAGCTAGGGCGTCTCTCTACGTCCGAACCCGACAGCTAACCCCGTAAGCGTAACAAGAGAGAAGCCATCTCGTGCATGATTTTTCCGCATATTCGCACATGCCGGAAGCCACGAAAGAGCTCTCTAGTCTCTTTCTCTGGCTTTTTTTGTTGTGAATAAAAGAAAATCTGTCATCATACTGTGATTAAACAGGGGAGGACAGCATGCCGCGAAGACGGGTACATGGTGCAGGACAGTCGCATTACGGGCTTGTCTTGTAGAAAATCTGTTATAGTCACGTCAATCTCAACTATGTCTTACTCCAGACGGCGGGCTATGTAAGGAGGACGGAGGAAATGGGCATTTTCCAAAAAGAGGAGACCCATGAGTCACGCTCATCCAGCATGTCTTACGTATTGCGTTGGAAGCAAGAAAATGTGCGCCAGGCTGCTTTGGTTGCTATTTTTCTAATCGCACTAACGATTATGATTTCAATTCTGGTGTACACTGAATCTAAAAAACAGGTTTTTTTTGTCATCGATGGTAAGGCATCTGCGGTAGAAACCCGACAATCCCAGCTCCAAGATTTGCTCAAAGAGCATTCTATTTCACTTCAGCCGCATGATACGGTTTCGATGCCGCTGAACGGAGCAGTACAGGATGGGGATCGCGTAGTCATCAAACGTGCCAATCAGGTCAAAGTATCCTTAGCCAATGAGACGAAAAAATTGTACACAACAGAAAATACAGTAGAGGGTGCCATTCGCACCTCGGGCTATAAATTATCGTCAAATGATAAAGTTTATCCTGCTCTGGATGCTTCTGTTTCGTCTAACATGGACATAAAAATCATCCGTGTGAAGAAACAGCAGGTCGAACAGAAGCAACAGGTACCTTATCAGGTCATCAAAACGGCCGATCCAAGTCTCTATAAAGGCGATAATCGGGTCATCCAAAGCGGTAAAACGGGTGTTGTGGTCCAGCATGTTCAAAAGGTATACCATGACGGAAAATTGGTATCCAAGCAGCTGGTAAACAAGGAAGTCGCGCAGAATCGTGTGGATAAGGTGATTGCGGTAGGAACGAAGAAAAAGCCGGTCGTTCTGGCTGCTTCCGTCGGTCCTGAAGATGCCGTTAAGGCAACACGGGTTAGTTCGGACAATGCTGTCCGTAAAGCAGGTGTGAATTTTAAATATAACAAAGTATTACAAAACGTCTCCATGACGGCGTATTCGTCACAGGAGCCAGGTATCGGTACACGTACCGCATCCGGCACGCGTGTCACGGAAGGACGCACCATCGCTGTCGATCCGAGTGTGATTCCAATCGGCTGGTGGGTGTATATTGAAGGGGTGGGCTTCCGCCGTGCGGAGGATACCGGTGGCGCAATTAAAGGCCACAAAATCGATGTGTATTATGAGAGTTTGAGTCAAGCCAATCAGTTTGGTCGGAAGCACGGTAAAACCGTATATGTGATTGGACCAGTGAAGCCTGAAATGAACTAAAAACGTGTTGTATATGTTTAGGGCAATGCGATAGTATTAACATCATAGTTATGCATGCTAAGAAGAGGATACCCTCTTCTTATTTTGTTTTCAAAAGCTGGGAAAGATGAATATAGCTGACTGTGTAGCAGTGGAGGGAAACGCAAATGATCAAGGAAGTGATCGTGGTAGAGGGTCGGGATGATACGGTGGCTATTCGCCGTGCTGTCGAAGCGGATACGATAGAAACGGGCGGCTCCGCCATTAATAAAATGACGCTGCGCAAAATTGCGCTGGCGCAGGAGCGGCGGGGTGTCATTATTTTGACCGATCCCGATCATGCAGGGGAGCGTATCCGCAAAATTATTGCCTCCAAGGTGCCCGGCTGCAAGCAGGCCTTTATACCAGAGGCAGAAGCGACGCGTAAAGGGGATATTGGCGTGGAGAATGCCTCGCCTGAAGCGATCAGACATGCTCTCGCACGGGTGCATACGACGGTGGAAGGGGCCGATCCGCTAATTGATTGGGCGGACCTGATTGACGCCGGACTTATCACCCACCCGAATGCTGCTGCACGACGTATGACTTTGGGTAATGTGCTGGGCATTGGTTACTGTAACGGTAAGCAGCTACATAAACGGCTCGCTGTGTTCCAGATCAGCCGTGAGGAATTTGCCGGTGCGCTGGCACAAATTGAAAGTGAAGGATTGTGATATCCGTATGACAGGGATTCAAGATATAGCAACACCACGGCGCACGAAGGAAATTATTCAGCGGCACGGGTTTTCGTTCAAAAAGAGTTTGGGACAAAATTTTCTGATTGATCAAAATATTCTGAACAAGATCGTGAATGCTGCGGGATTGGACGAAACGAAGGGCGCACTTGAGATCGGTCCGGGGATTGGCGCTTTGACTGAGAAGCTGGCGCAAACGGCCAAGGTAGTTACTGCTGTGGAAATTGACCAGCGGCTCCTGCCTATTCTCGAAGAGGTGCTGGCCCCTTATGAGCATGTGAAGGTACGCCATGGGGATGTGCTAAAGCTGGATTTGCGAGAGGTGTTCGCTTCCGATTTTGCCGGGGTTAGTAAAGTGAGCGTCGTCGCTAATCTGCCGTACTACGTCACTACACCGATTCTGATGAGGCTGCTGGAGGACAAGCTCCCTCTGGAGAATATCGTCGTCATGATCCAAAAGGAAGTGGCTGAGCGTATGGCTGCGTCTCCTGGGACGAAAGATTACGGCAGTTTGAGTATTGCAGTGCAATATTACAGCGAACCCGAATTGGTCTGCATCGTACCGAATACGGTATTTATTCCCCAGCCGAATGTAGAATCGGCGGTCATCCGTTTGCGTGTGCGGGAAGTGCCTCCGGTAGAGGTGGTGGACGAGCAGCATTTCTTCGAAGTCGTACATGCTTCATTTGCCCAACGTCGCAAGACCATTTCGAATAACCTGAAAAGCCGCTTCTTTACCAAAGAGAACAGGGACACGCTGGAGCCGCTGTTGCTTCAGGCAGGCATAGAGCCTTCCCGTCGGGGCGAGACGCTGAGTATCGAGGAATTTGCGCGTCTGAGCGCTGTGTTGCTGGAAGCCGGGATTTCCTGATCTGACGCAAGAGCTATCGCTTAGCAGCAGTCAGAGAGTCTCTGGTTGCGCTTTACACGGTTGTGGCTGGTTTGTATTAGCTCCTGAGCATGATAAGGAACCAAACTGTGCATTCACCCATACGATATGGGAGGGGTGATACAGTGTGATGATTTTAGGAGACTTGGTCGTTCGAAAATCGTATGGCGGAGATGTCACGTTTCGCGTTGAGGACATCCAGCGGGATAAAGCGATCATTAAAGGGACGGAATTTCGGCTGCTTGCCGATTCCCCTGTGAACGATCTGGTCAAGGTGCCTGCAGACCAGATTAGCGGGAAGACACGGCAGGCCCATATTAAGGCGGATGAGTCTCTCAATCTGTTGCAGCAGGCACGGCAGAAGCAAGCAGCCCGCAGTCAGGCGGCTTTGATCGGGGAGTGGAGTGATCCGGTGGAGTCGACGTATTTTGAAATGCCCGGCAAGGTACTTCATCTGGATGGGGACCCCGGCTATTTGAAAAAATGTCTCAGCTTATATGAGCAGCTTCGCGTTCCTGCAGAGGGACATCATGTTCACGAATCAGCTATGGCCGACACGTTGTATCGGCTGCTTCCCCGTATTCGCCCGGATATCGTAGTCATTACCGGACATGACGGGGTATTGAAGCAGCCGCAGCCTTATGATTTATATAGCCTGAAAAGCTATAAAAATTCGCAAAATTTTGTGGCGGCGATCCAGGTAGCGAGACAATATGAACGTCATCTGGATTCATTGACGATTGTGGCGGGAGCGTGTCAGTCCCATTTTGAAGCGCTGCTGCGTGCAGGAGCGAACTTTGCCAGCTCACCAGGGCGTATCCTGATTCACGCGCTGGACCCGGTATATGTGGCTGCCAAGGCTGCCTTTACGTCGATCCGTGATACAGTCAACATGGGCGACTTGTTTCATCAGACGATCAGTGGCAGCCGTGGAGTGGGTGGTATCGAAACCCGGGGAAGCTATCGTATCGGTCTGCCGAAGCTGGAAAATTTGTCGACTCTTAAAGTAACGCCTTCTGCAATCTAAGGTTTGAACCTGTTAAATAGGATTTATCTGGATAAAAAGCCTCTGGGCACAGGGGCTTTTTGGCATTTTTATACGCATTATTCCTGTTCGCAAAAAATTAAATTGACAACTTATTTTTCGGGTTGATATAATATTTAGCTTGATTTGACATTGTCTCTAAAATTCGTTATAATGGACAAGGAAAGAGGTGGTCGTTAGGCAATGGCTAAAAATACGCTGTTGGAAATCAAACGCAGTCTCGACGCACATGTAGGGCAAAAAATTTTGCTGCGGGCTAACGGCGGACGCCGTAAGACCGTCGAACGAACTGGTGTCTTGGAAGAAACGTACCCTTCTGTTTTTATCGTCAAGCTGGATCAGGAGCAACAAACGTTCAAACGTGTCTCCTACAGCTATGCTGACATTCTTACCGAGTCGGTGGAAGTTACCGTCTATGATCCCGACTCCCATACAAGTGTCGAATGTTTTGACACACCTTAATTGATTTTATGTAATCTATACCGGCTTTGCAGGTTTAACGGCGGCTTCGTCATTCCAAATGACGGGGCCGTTTTGTATATATGGGGCAGGATGAAGCATCGCGTCTTTGCGCATACTAAGGCGGGAATGATCTTCCTTATTCCACTGCCGAAGGAGGCGTATGCATGAGTCGGAGAAGACGAGGTGTCATGTCGGAAGAGCTTAAGTATGAGCTGGCTAAGGATCTTGGATTTTACGATACGGTCAAGGAAGAGGGCTGGGGAGGCATTAAAGCCAAGGATGCGGGCAATATGGTGAAGCGGGCCATTCAGCTTGCAGAGCAGGCAGCTTCCCGCAAATCGTAGCCATCGTTAGTGCTTCGGTAGTACTGATGAAAAAGCGGGGATCTCCGGTTTTATACCGGGTGGTCTCCGCTTTTTTGAACCTCATGACTTGACACGCTGAGTCTGATATAATATGTTAAGCTGTCTTGAGGGAAAAGTTGAAGGTGGGTGAACGCCTTGAAAATATACGAAAAAGCACCGGCAAAAATTAATTTAATGCTTGATGTATTACGCAAACGGGATGACGGATATCACGAGGTTGAAATGATTATGACCATGGTCGATTTGTCTGATCGTTTGACCATGTCCGAGCTACCACGTGATACCATTATCATTTCAAGCCAAGCCGGGTACATACCGCTAGATGAGAAAAATCTGGCTTTTCAGGCCGCGCGTCTGATTAAGGAACGTTATGATGTCTCTACGGGCGTGCATATCCATTTGGACAAGCATATCCCGGTAGCTGCAGGGTTAGCAGGCGGAAGCAGTGATGCCGCGGCAGCGCTGCGTGGGCTAAACAAGCTGTGGAAGCTTGGCATTTCGGATGCTGAATTAAGAGTACTGGGCGCTGAGCTTGGTTCTGATGTGCCCTTCTGTATTACAGGTGGTACGGCTTTAGCGAGTGGACGCGGGGAATTGCTTAGGCCACTTCCGAATCCACCCCAATGCTGGGTAATTCTCGCGAAGCCGCCGATTAATGTATCGACGGCTGAAGTGTACGGACGCGTTAAAGCGGATCAGATCACGCATCACCCGTCTGCCCGGCAGATGGAGCAAGCGATCCGCAACGCTTCTTTTACCGATGTATGTAATGCGCTCGGGAATGTACTGGAGGATGTCACACTTAAGCTGTACCCGGAGGTGGAGCATCTTAAAAACTCTATGATTCGATTAGGAGCGGATGGGGTGCTGATGTCAGGTAGTGGTCCTACGGTGTTCGGGCTGGTGTCGAAGGAAGTCAAAGTACCGCGCATTTATAACGGACTCAGAGGATTCTGCAAGGATGTGTACGCAGTACGACTTCTGACCTGATTATGGTTATTTATTTCTAATTTTAGTGGTATTTGTTGTACAAATACGTACGAAGATGATATATTTACTATTAAATATTCGGATTTTACTATATCACTTGCATTCCGCCAGCAGCCGGCCAGTCCGCCGGTGCTTTTACTGTACGAAGCGGGCGGCAGGAGAAGAATAGATCGCGAGGAATTGTTGTGAAAAAACTTAAAAGAAGCTCACGATTGGTGGAAATGACACAATTTTTGCTGTCACGGCCGCATACCCTGGTGCCTCTTACGCATTTTGCGGATCGTTATGGGGCGGCTAAATCGTCCATAAGCGAAGACCTGGCTATTATCAAGGAAGTATTTGAGGATGAAGGCATTGGTGAGCTTCTGACGTTGGCGGGAGCGGCAGGAGGCGTCAAGCTGATTCCAAGACTGTCCAAGCAGCATGCACTCACATTTGCGAATGACCTGTGTGCACAGCTGGAGCAGCCGGATCGCATCTTACCCGGAGGATATCTGTATCTGTCGGATCTGCTGGGTCAACCGGCGATGATGAATGAGGCTGGTAAAATATTCGCTACTGCATTTGCCAACAGACAGATCGATGTAGTCATGACGGTAGAGACCAAAGGGATTCCGCTTGCCTATGCAACCGGGGCACAGCTGAACTTGCCCGTTGTCCTCGTACGGCGTGATCATCAGGTAACGGAGGGCTCGGCAGTGAGTATTAATTACGTCTCAGGGTCACAAAAGAGCCTGCATACGATGTCATTGTCCAGACGGGCGATGCGCGAGAAAGCGCGTGTACTCATCGTGGATGATTTTATGAAGGCAGGTGGCACGATTCAGGGGATGGTTGACTTGCTGGCTGAGTTTGATGCTGAGGTAGCCGGAGTAGGTGTGCTGGTAGAATCGGGCGAGGTGGAGAATGGAGAACGCTTGCTGCACGATTATATTTCACTGGCGAATCTGACCGCGGTCGATTCTCGAAGCAAGCAAATTACAGTCAAGCTGGGGAATTATTTTGATGAATCTACAGGTCAGTAAAATGTCACATTTCATCAAAAAATACCTAAATATGTCGAAAAGAAATCTTTTCAAAAAAATTACCTGAATTTAGGATACGTTTTGTCCAAAAAAAGAAGGAATTCGAAATGCTGTGTGGAATGTATACACCAAGTCCTATTTGGAAAAAGGTGGTGAAACACACATGCAGATTACGGATGTTAGACTCCGCCGAGTGAACTCAGAAGGAAGAATGAAGGCGATTGCATCCATTACGATTGATAACGAGTTTGTAGTTCATGACATCCGGGTTATCGATGGTAATAACGGGATGTTCGTGGCTATGCCTAGCAAACGCACCCCGGACGGAGAGTTTCGCGATATCGCTCATCCTATATCTTCAGGGACCCGGGAGAAGATCCAGGCTGCTGTACTAACTGAGTACGAACGCGCAGCGGTGGATGAAGAAGTAGCTATTGAAGAAGGCGCTTAATTCGCCTAAAGCAAGATTGGGGTACAAAAGAAAAAGAGGGCCACAAACTGTGGCTCTCTTTTCTTTTTGTCTGGAATGAGATATATTCTTTAATGAGTTAACAGTCAGTTTTAAGGCAACTTGGAGCCATCCGGGCTGCCGAAGCGACTTTTTCATAAGACAGGGATCAAGCAGCAATGCATCCCGGGGATGAATGTCCAGCACAAGCTGGCCTGAAAAAATAGCCATTAACTAAAGGTTCGCCGTTATTTTTCAGGAGGATGTGAAAAGGTAAGAAAAATCTGATCTGGAAATTAACGTTTTAGCCAAAGGGAAATTGTTATTTTCAGGATAGGAGGTTGGACTTGTTGGAAAGGTTGGCAGTCATTCTTGCCGCAGGGCAGGGAAAACGTATGAGATCCAAATTATATAAAGTTCTGCATCCGGTATGCGGGAAACCGATGGTCGGTCATGTACTCGACACGGTTCGTGACATTGGAGTGTCCCGCAGTGTGGTGATTGTGGGTCACGGTGCGGAAGCGGTACAGTCTTATTTGGGACCGTCGGCAGAATATGCGCTTCAGGCTGAGCAGTTGGGAACGGGGCATGCTGTCAAGCAGGCCAAAGACTTGCTCGGTCAGGAGAACGGTACGACCATTGTCATCTGTGGAGACACCCCCTTGATTACAGCGGAAACACTGGAGGGCTTGGTGCAGCTACATGAGAGTCGGGGAGCGGCCGCAACAATTCTGACCGCTGAGCTGGACGACCCTAAGGGATACGGCCGGGTCATCCGTGATGCTGCGGGAGCAGTGCTCAAGATCGTGGAGCAGAAGGATTGCTCACCTGAGGAAGACGCTGTTCGGGAAATCAACACGGGAACGTACTGCTTTGATAATGCCAAGCTGTTCGCAGCGTTGGACAAAGTAACCAACACCAATGCACAGCAGGAATACTACCTGACAGATGTCATTGGTATTTTGCATGGCGAAGGCGAGAAGGTTGAGGCATATTTAACAGATGATGTGTCGGAATCCATCGGTGTGAATGACAGGGTCGCTTTATCAGTGGCTGAGGGATACATGCGAGAACGCATTGTGCGCAAGCATATGCTGAACGGTGTGACCATCATTGATCCGTCCTCTACCTACATCGAGAGCGAGGTTGTCATTGGCTCCGATACAGTGCTGTATCCAAACACATGGCTGCGAGGTCAAACACAAATCGGTGAAGATTGTGTGATTGGTCCGCAGACTGAGATTCAGGATACCCTTATTCATTCGGGCGCAACGGTGAAACATTCGGTGTTGAACGAAGCTGAGGTGGGCAGCAGTACATCTGTGGGTCCGTTTGCCTATCTGCGTCCGGGTGCGAAGCTGGGCGAGCATGTGAAGATTGGTGATTTTGTTGAGGTGAAAAATGCGACCATTGGTGATCATTCCAAGGTGTCCCATTTGAGCTATGTCGGTGATGCCAAGGTAGGTACAAACGTTAATATCGGTTGTGGGGCAATAACGGTTAATTATGATGGGTATAATAAATCTATTACAGAAATTGAAGATGATGCCTTTATTGGCAGTAATGTGAATCTGATCGCCCCGATTAAGATCGGAAAAGGTGCTTATGTCGTAGCAGGCTCCACCGTAACACATGCTGTCCCTGATAACGATCTGGCCATTGCCAGACCGCGTCAAGAGAACAAAGCCGGATATGCGGATAAAATCCGCGCGCGTGCCAAAGCGAAGAAGAAAAGATCGGAATAACCTTAATCAGCAAGCTGTTGGATCTGTAATGAATGAATCAGCACGGAGGGTTTCTATAAATGACTTATTGCGATTCCAAACTCAAAATATTTACTTGTAACTCCAATCCGAAGTTGGCCCACCAGATTGCGGACTACATCGGAATTCCAATGGGGGAATCCCATACCACATCGTTTAGTGACGGTGAAATTCAAATCAAACTGTCTGAAAGCGTGCGCGGTTGCCACGTATACATTGTGCAGTCGACTTGTCTGCCGGTTAACGACAACTTGATGGAGTTACTGGTTATGATTGATGCACTCAAGCGGGCTTCCGCCAAAAGCATTAATGTCGTTATGCCATATTACGGCTATGCCCGTCAGGATCGGAAAGCACGTTCACGTGATCCGATCACGGCGAAGCTTGTCGCTAACCTGATTGAAAAAGCGGGTGCTCACCGCGTAATCAGTATGGATTTGCATGCGATGCAAATTCAGGGATTCTTTGATATTCCGGTGGATCATATGTTCGGCGCGCCAATTCTGGCCCAGTATTTCCGTTCGAAGCAGATTGAAAACCCGGTTGTCGTCTCCCCTGACCACGGCGGTGTTGTGCGTGCGCGGAAGTTAGCGGATTTCCTGAATGCCCCGCTGGCCATTATCGACAAACGTCGTCCTGAGCCGAATGTTAGTGAAGTAATGAACATCATCGGAAATATTGAGGGTAAAACCGCTATTCTGATTGATGACATTATTGATACAGCGGGAACCATCGTGCTGGGCGCGAATGCGCTCAAGGAAGGCGGCGTAACGGACGTGTATGCGTGCTGTACGCATGCCGTGCTCTCCGGGCCTGCTATGGAAAGACTGGAGAATTCACCGTTAAAAGAGGTGGTCGTGACGGATACCATTCCGATCGTTCACCCCAATCCGACAAGCAAGCTGAAGGTATTATCTGTGGCTCCATTAATGGGAGAAGCCATTATCCGTGTGCATGAGGAATTGTCAATCAGCAAACTGTTTGAAATCGAATAAGCGCTGGCTCATTAAAAAAGGGGTTGCCTTTTCCAACTGGAAAAGGTAACCCCTATCAGCATGTCAGGCTAAAAGCCCGGTCTGGATATAAATGTGAAGCGCTGACGATTGTATAGCGTGTCCTCCATTTCGACAAAATGCTCGTTAAAACGCACAATGATGCCAATCTGGATATGTACATTCCCGTCATAGACTTGGACAGGAACCGAATGTTTTAAATGATATAGAAAATGGCTGTCATATAAGAGGATATCACCCTGATTGAGCATACCAGCACGCACCTTCCTGTTCAGTATAACTATTTTACCAAAAAATCAAGACTTCGAAAGAGGGTGTCACGGTTTATGAAGTGGATTGTAGGATTGGGCAACCCCGGTCCCCAATACGAAAAAACGAGACATAATGTTGGATTTATGGCGCTGGATGCTCTGGCCGCCCGTCATAACATCCAGATTAACCAAAGCAAATGCAAGGCATTGATTGGAGAAGGACATATTGGCGGAGTAAAAACCGTGCTGATCAAGCCGATGACCTATATGAATCTCTCAGGCGAGTCTCTGCGTGCTTATATGGACTATTACAAAGCGAATATAGATGATTTGGTCGTAGTTTATGATGATCTGGATACAGAGGTCGGAAAAATAAGACTCCGGTATCAAGGCAGTGCAGGTGGTCATAACGGGATCAAGTCGATTATCCAGCATACGGGCACACAATCCTTTAATCGGGTTCGTATGGGCATTTCCCGCCCTGAGCCTGGCTACGCCATCGTGGACTATGTTCTGGGAACCTTTCCGAAGAAGGAGAAGGAATTGCTGGCTGGAATGATAGAGGACACGTGTGATGCTTTGGAATACAGCTTGGGTCATCCTTTTGAACGGACCATGGCTGAATTCAATAAGTAAGGTCCGTAGCAGGCAGGATGGGCTTAAATGGAAGTTTGTTGGACATACTGAAAGGTATAGAAAACTTTCAGGAGGCATATACATTACATGATTGTGAATTATGTATGCAGACATTGTCGAACTTTCTTGGGACGGATTGATTCCGCAGCAATAACCGAAGAAAGGTTGGGCTTCCATTCCTTGACCCCTGCCGAACGTAGAGATATAATAGCGTATAATTCGGGCGGTGAAGTGACCGTCAAAGTCATTTGCGAGCATTGCAACCAGGCGCTGGAAAATAATCCGGAGCTAAGCCTGCTCGTAAATCCGCTCCAATAACAGGTATTCAACTGGTCTCATGTACCAGCTTGAGAGGTGAGGCGGTAATCCCGCTTATGGAGCCTTGGCAGCCTTGCTGAGGCTTCTTTTTCAGTTTGCTGCTCTCTCCCAGAGTAAGCATGTAATACCTGTTGCTATTCAGTTACATGCCGTTATTGTGAATAAATTTACATGCAACTATTTATAAGCATAAAGGGGTGCCTTTTTTGTTACAAGCACTTATTCAGGCTTTTACCAAGGATGCTGACTATGCATCCATTGCAGCAGGTATTTCATCAGGCATGAAGGAACAGCTCATATCTGGTTTATCGGGCTCTTCCCGACAGGTACTGATGGCCGCGCTTGCCGAAGATACCGGACGACCGATTCTGGTCATGACGCACAACATGTTTGCCGCTCAAAAAATAGCAGATGATTTGCAGGAAGCGCTTCCTCCAGAACGGGTTTTGTTGTACCCCTCGAATGAGCTGGTAGCTGCTGAGGCCGCCATATCCAGCCCGGAGACGCTATCCCAACGAATTGAAGTATTGATACGATGCGCCCAGGGTTTTCGTGGGATTGTTGTCGTGCCGTTTTCTGGTGTCCGGCGTTTGCTGCCGCTTCCAGAGACATGGCGTGAAGCCCGAATCGAGCTGAAAGAAGGCGAAACGATCCAACTGGAGCCGTTTTTGCTGCATATGGTCGAGATGGGGTACCAGCGGGTGGAGCGTGTAGAATCACGTGGAGAGATGAGTGTCCGTGGCGGGATTATCGATTTTTATCCGATGACAACCCGTTGGGGCTACCGCGTGGAGCTGTTCGATGATGAAATTGACTCCATCCGTATGTTCGACCCGCAAGATCAGCGTTCGGTGGAAAAGGTGCAGGAAGTTACCGTAACGCCGTGCAAGGAAGTCATAGCGGATAACGCTCGTATGGATCAGGCGGCAGATGCCGCAGCGATTCTGTTGGAGGAGCAGCTCGGCAAAATGACAGACCGTCAGGCCAAGCTGCATCTGAAAGAAGAGATTCACCGCGAAATTGAGCTGCTGCGTGAGCATGTGTATTTTGACGAAATCTATAAATATATCTCGCTGTTGTATCCCGAACGCAAAACCTTGGCAGATTACATGCCGGAAGACACCATTCTGATTATTGATGAACCGGCGCGGATGCTGGAAACAGCCAAGCAGCTCGAACGGGATGAGTCCGAATGGAATCTGCATTTGCTTCAAAACGGTAAAACGTTACCGCAGCTGGAGCTGTCGGATAACGTGGACAATCTGCTATATAACCGGAGATTCCAGACGTTGTTCCTGTCGATCTTTCTCCGTCAGGTTCCGCATACGCAGCCGCAAAATATTTTGAATTTCATCTGCCGGGGCATGCAGGATTTCCACGGTCAAATGAATGTGCTCAAGGCAGAAATGGATCGCTGGCGCAAGGCGGGCACGCAGGTTATGATGCTGGCGAGTGGAGACGAGCGGCTGGATCGGATGCGCCGGGTGCTTCAGGATTACGGTATTGATGAACCAACGATGGCTATTGGCAATTTGCAAAGCGGTTTTGAGATGCCATCTATTCATTTGGCAGTGATTACTGAGGGCGAAATGTTCTCGCAAAAGCAACGCAAAGCACGCAAGCAGGGCCGCCATGTGGACAACGCAGAACGGATTAAGAGCTATAGCGAGCTGAAGGTGGGCGACTATGTTGTACACCAGAATCACGGGATCGGGAAGTACATGGGGATCGGTACGCTGGAGGTTGGCGGTATCCATAAGGATTACATGCACATTCTCTATGCGGGCGGCGATAAGCTGTCTGTACCGATTGAGCAGATTGACCTGATTCAGAAGTATGTCGGCTCAGAGGACAAGGAACCTAAGATTTACAAGCTGGGCGGAAATGAATGGACACGGGTGAAGAGCAAGGTTCGCAGCTCGGTTCAGGACATTGCTGATGATTTGATCAAGCTGTATGCAGAAAGGCAGTCAGCGCCGGGTTTTGCCTTTGAAAAGGATTCACCGGAACAGCAGGAATTTGAGGATATGTTCCCGTATGAAGAGACACGTGACCAGATTCGGGCAATTGAAGAGATCAAGAAGGACATGGAGCAGAGCCGTCCGATGGATCGTTTGCTGTGTGGTGATGTGGGCTACGGCAAGACAGAGGTTGCCATTCGCGCTGCGTTTAAGTCGGCTATTGAGGGCAAGCAGGTGGCTGTGTTAGTACCGACGACGATTTTGGCACAGCAGCATTATGAGACGTTCCGTGAGCGCTTTTCCGGGTATCCGTTCAACATTCAGGTGTTGAGCCGTTTCCGTTCACGCAAGGAGCAGAATGAGACGATTAAAGGGGTTCGTCAGGGGACGGTCGATATTGTCATTGGCACCCATCGCTTGCTGTCGCAGGATCTGGTGTTTAAGGATCTGGGGATGCTCATTGTCGATGAGGAGCAGCGGTTTGGCGTGACGCACAAGGAAAAGCTGAAAAAGCTGAAAACGAATGTGGACGTGCTGACGTTAACGGCTACGCCTATCCCGCGTACGCTACATATGTCTATGCTCGGGGTTCGCGACTTGTCGGTCATTGAGACACCGCCAGAAAACCGCTTTCCCGTGCAGACTTATGTTGTCGAGCACAGCCAAACGTTGGTGCGTGAGGCGATTGAACGCGAGATGGCACGCGGAGGACAGGTGTACTACCTGTATAATCGCGTACAGGGTATTCAGGAAATGGCTGCCGAGATCAATGCGCTTGTGCCGGATGCCAAGGTGGGCGTGGGTCACGGCCAGATGTCCGAATCCGAGCTGGAGAAGACCATTTTGGACTTCCTGGACGGTGAATATGATGTACTGGTCAGCACCAGCATTATTGAGACCGGGGTGGATATTCCGAATGTGAATACACTCATCGTGCATGATGCCGATAAAATGGGGCTGTCCCAGCTTTATCAGCTGCGTGGGCGTGTAGGCCGTTCCAACCGGATTGCCTATGCTTATTTTACGTACCAGCGGGATAAGGTGCTGACGGAAGTGGCAGAGAAGCGTCTTCAGTCGATCAAGGAGTTTACGGAGCTGGGCTCCGGGTTCAAGATCGCGATGCGCGATTTGTCGATTCGTGGAGCGGGGAATTTGCTTGGTGCAGAGCAGCACGGATTCATTGCATCCGTCGGTTTTGATCTTTACTCGCAAATGCTGGCTGAGGAAATTAATAAGCGCAAGGTTAGCGTGCTTGGAGAAGAGGATCTGTCGAATCGAAATTGGAGTACGTCCATTGATTTGGGCGTGGATGCTTACCTGCCAGGAGATTATATTTACGACAGTATTCAGAAGATTGAGATTTATAAAAAGGTTGCAGCAGTCAGCACGTTTGACGAGGCAATGGAGCTGGAGGATGAGCTGGTTGACCGCTTTGGTGATTTGCCGGAGGCTGTGCGTCATTTGTTGGCTGTAGCCCGTCTCAAGGTATACGGACGCATGTATGGCATTGAGTCCATTGTCCAGCGGGATGACAACATCGTGTTGAAATTCCACGAAGGGCGCCAGCAGGCGGTACAGACCGCCAAACTTGCGGAGATTGGCAATCGCTTTGAAAGACGTGTACAATTTGAACAGGGCACTCCTATGAGCGCACGCATCAAGGGCAAAGGTCTGGATGATCCACAGATACTAGAGCTGCTGGAGCAATTTTTGAGTGCACTAAAAGATGCATTCACATTGAAGGAGGAACTGCAAAATGTCACAACCAAATAAAAGAAAACCTTGGAGAATGCTATCGGTGGCCATTGCCGCGGTGCTGGCTATATCGGTGCTGGCAGCATGTACGAAGCAAGCCGAGGAGAGTAAGGTCAAGGACCAACCGAAGGACAGCAGTAAGGTTGTCGTGACCTACACTGGCGGAACCATTACGGAAAATGAGTTTAACCAGGAAATCAGTATGATGAAATTCCTGTATCCGGAATATGGAGCGATGCTTGCTTCGGATCAGGTGCGGGAGCAAATTGCCAAGCAAGAAGTGGTGTACAAGCTTCTGGCTGAAAAAGCAGACGATAAGTCCAAGGAACAGGGCGCCAAAGAAGGAACCGAACAACTGGAGCAGTATAAGAAGTCGGTCGGAGATGCTAAATTCAAGACATTTTTAAGTGATCAAAAGCTGACTGAGCAGGGTGTGAAGGATTACTTTACCCGTGTGATGACGGTGATCAACAGTGAGACGAACAAAGTGACGGACGATCAGCTGAAACAGGAATTTGAGAAAAACAAAGATCAATTCACGACAGCAACCGTGCGTCATGTACTGATTAATTTCCAGGATCCAAAAACGAAAAAAGAACGCAAAAAAGAAGATGCTCTCAAACTGGCCAAAGAAGTGAAGGCGAAGCTGGATGGCGGGGCTGATTTTGCGACGATTGCCAAGAAATACTCAGAAGATCCGGGTTCGGCTTCCAATGGCGGTTTGTATGAGAATGCATCCGTAGCTCAATGGGTGCCTGCATTCAAAGAAGCAGCTGAGAAGCAGCCGATCAATAAAATCGGAGATCCGGTGGAAACAGAATACGGATATCACATCATCAAGGTGGAATCCCGCAATGAGCCTACGTTTGATAAATTGAAGGACAACGAGAAGGCTGCGCTGAAAAACAAGCTGGCTGGTGAAAGTATTCAAAACTTTACCGAGAAGGATTTGGCCAATCTTGATTTGAAAATTAATCTGCCGAAGGTACCTGCCACGCAAGAGAAAAGCGGCACCACACCGGGCGCTGGAAGCACAACTACGCCTGAGGGCACTACAAATGGCACCACTGATACCAAAGCAGGAACAGCCAAGGACGGAGCTACAACCGAAGGTAAATAACTGAACATGCATAAGGAATTGGGAACAGATGAATACTATGGTCAGATATCACCATAAACACCATGACCGTGACGTTCTTCGTGACCGCTTCCGGGGGAGCGGAAGCGTCTTTCGATACCGTCAGTAGTTTACTAAATTCTTCTTGAGAAAGTGGGGCAACATGTGAAATGAAAGCTACTGGTATAGTTCGCCGTATTGATGATCTGGGGCGGGTAGTTATTCCTAAGGAAATTCGCCGCACCTTGAGAATTCGTGAAGGAGATCCGCTTGAAATTTTTGTGGATCGTGACGGAGAAGTCATTTTGAAAAAGTATTCACCTATCGGTGAACTTGGTGATTTCGCCAAAGAATACGCTGAGTCCCTGTTTGAAAGCACAGGCCATATTACGATGATTACCGACCGGGACACCATTATTACGGTGGCCGGAGGCTCTAAAAAAGAGTTTCTGGACAAGCCGATCGGCAGCATTATCGAAGGTAGTATGGATAATCGCAAAACGGTACTGGAAACAGCCAGCGGCTCCTATGAGCTGACCCGAGACCACGAAGAAACACTCTCGTCCTTTGTGGCGGCTCCCATTGTTTCGGGTGGTGATCCTATTGGTTCCGTTGTGTTACTGAACAAGGACGAAAACGTGAAAATGGCCGAAATGGAGATCAAAATGGCTGAAACAGCCGCTGGTTTCCTCGGTAAACAAATGGAACAGTAATCCCCCGGTCCGACCCTGTAAGACGTACTGAATGGTGAAAGCCGTCTGTCGTCTTGCAGGGCTTTTTTTCTTTCCAGAGAAAGAGGCGGTATAATAGGACTCGTGAAAGATGCATATTTTAGGTAGGAGTGGGGAACGGACGATGCAGGAAAATCGCGCCGCTTCGCGGCTGCTACGGGGTGCTGTCATTTTGACACTGGCGGCGGTAGCGAGCAAGCTGATCGGTACATTGCAAAAAATCCCGCTGCAAAATATCGGCGGTGACGGCGTTTTCGGTATTTATAATACGGTTTATCCTTTTTATACGCTGTTGATTACCATTGCCGCTGCTGGATTTCCGGCAGCGATATCCAAATTTGTAGCTGAGTATGAGGCGGTGGGAAACCGGGCCGCAGGGCAACGTGTAGCCCGGTTATCCTCCCTTGTATTGGGCATGTTTGGTGTGATTCTGGGTGTGCTGATGTATACGTGCGCACCGCTGATCGGTCAGTGGATCGACAATGCTCATGTCATTCCCTCGGTGAGGGCGGCGGCTTTTGCCTTTTTGTTCGTGCCGGTTATGGCAGGGCTAAGGGGATATTTTCAGGGCTTGCAAAATATGATCCCGACCGCTGTCTCCCAAGTGACGGAGCAGACGGTACGGGTGGGTGTGATGATCATGCTGTTGCTGCTTATGCTGTCGCAAGGAGCCGGACCCGATATGATTGCTGCCGGGGCTGTTTTTGGTTCTGCGGCTGGCGGGGCAGCGGGTCTGGTCGTCATGCTGCTATTCTGGCGCAACCACAGGAAGAAGCTCAGAAGGCAAGGGAGGCTGTCTGAGCAGGCTTTGCAGGTCGCTGGGAAGACAGAACAGATGGGCATACAGGAGACTGCGTCTGGACGTTCTGGCGTCATAGAGAGAACGACGGACGATTTGGTGAGTGGCAGTCGTGCTGTCGTATCAGGTGTGCTAGAGAGTGCAGCCGGGACAGCGCAGGAGCAGGCTGGAGGAGCCTACCGGACAGAGAGCTACGGTGCTTTACTAAAGGCATTGCTTCGTTATGCCCTGCCTGTTTGCCTGGGAGCGCTGGCCGTTCCGCTGATTAGTTTGGTGGACACGTTTACGGTACCTCGCTTGTTAAAGCAGGAGGGATTGGACGATACAGGAGTTATGGTGGCCTTCGGTGTCTATAACCGCGGTCTGCCGCTTGTACAGCTGGTGATGATGTTTGCCACCACGCTGTCGGCATTGTTCATTCCGTCGTTAGCGGAAGCCCGGGTAACGGGCGGCACGGAGCTGGCGCGCCGCCAGTGTGAGCAATCGCTGCGCTGGTTCTGGCTGTTGGGACTAGCGGCCGCGACAGGCTTAATTGTGCTGGCGGTGCCCGTCAATGTGATGCTGTACGCGGATGACACCGGCAGCGGAGTCATGCGCTGGATGGCGCTGACTGCCGTAGGCGGCACGCTCAGCATTATCTCGGCGGCGCTGCTGCAAGGGCTGGGGGCAGTTCGCGCCCCAGCCTTGGCGATGCTCGCCGTAGCCGCAGCCAAGGCGTTGCTGAACTGGCTGCTCGTGCCGCAGCTGGGCACGGCTGGCGCAGCCATCGCGGGAGCCGCCGCCTATCTGCTGGCAGCGGCGATCAACATCGCGCTGCTCGCCCGCCTGGCGGGGCTGCGCTGGAGCTGGTCCGCCAGCGTGCTCAAGCCGGCGGTACTGCTTGTCGCCTTGGCCTGCGCAGCTGCGGCGGCGATGTGGGGCACCGGCGCCGCGCTGGGTGCCTTGGGGTGGGCCGCCGGAGGCCGTGCCACGGCGGCGGCGGAAAGCCTGCTGGGCGTAGCCGCAGGCGCCGTGGTGTTTGTGATCGGCCTCGCACGCTTGAGGCTGATCACGGAGGCGGAGCTTGCGGCGGTGCCCAAGCTCGGACGCCCGCTGGCAGCCGTGCTGCGCAGACTGCGCGTGCTGGCGTAGCCCGTAGCTATGCCGCTTGCGGTTGCGCGGCGGGGTAGCCATTTTATGAGCCTGTATATACTTTGTGGTATAGTAGTGCCAAAGCAAAGGAAGCGGAAGCAGGCAACGCGCCGTATATTTACGGAGTGTGTGCCACGTTTCTGCGGAACGGAGGATTGGACATGAGCGCAATACTAACAGTCGTAGGATTAGGCTCGGGAGACCCGGATCAGCTTACGATAGGGATATTGAACAAAATGCGGGGCGCTTCGGCGCTGTATCTGCGGACGAAGGAGCACCCGGCAGTTAAGGTGCTGGATGAGTTTGGAGTGGCCTTCGAGTCGTTTGACACCGTGTATGAGACCAAGGAATCTTTTCCAGAGGTATACGAGGAAATTACCATTCAGTTGATAGCAGCGGCCGCTAAAGCTGCCGACGGAAGCGAAATCGTCTATGCGGTTCCGGGTCACCCGATGGTAGCGGAAGCGGCAGTACAATTGCTCAAAGAGCGTTGCCCTGCGCAGGACATTAAACTGAACATCCTTGGCGGCGAAAGTTTTCTGGATGAAGCTTTTGTGCGTCTTGGTTTTGACCCGATTGAAGGTTTCCAGTTGCTGGACGCAGGTACGCTGGATGCGAGCTGGCTTCAACCTCAGTTGCACACGCTGATCGGACAGGTATATGATACGTTTACGGCTTCAGATGTGAAGCTGTGTTTAATGGAGCGCTATCCTGATGACTATGAGGTCTACGTTGGTCATGCGCTTGGCGTGGAGGGCGAGGAAGCGGTGCATAAAGTGCCACTGTACGAGCTGGATCGGGTGGAGGGCTACGGAAACCTGTCTCTGGTGTACATACCGCGTAGTGAGGATGATGCGCTGAAACGGCGTTCTTTTGACCGCCTGCATGAGATTGTTGATATTTTACGCAGTCCGGAAGGTTGTCCATGGGACCGGGAACAGACGCATCAGTCGATCCGCAAAAATCTGATCGAGGAAACCTATGAAGTCATTGAAACGATAGATGAGGACGATCCTGATCACATGAAGGAAGAGCTGGGCGATCTGCTGCTGCAAATTTTGCTGCATGCCCAGATGGAAGAAGAAGTTGGAACCTTCAATGTGTATGATGTGATTCAAGGACTGAATGACAAGCTCATTTTCCGCCATCCACACGTGTTTGGAGACAATCAGGCGAAGGATGCGGAAGAGGCGCTGCAAAACTGGGAGCAGATGAAAGCCGAGGAAAAGCGGATGAAAGGCACAGCTTCAGCACAGCCTTCCGTACTGGATGGTGTCCCTCGTGATTTGCCTGCGCTCATGAAGTCGTACAAGCTCCAGAAAAAGGCGGCGAAAGTAGGCTTTAACTGGGATGGCATTGAAGGCGTATTCGACAAATTGGACGAAGAAGTGGCTGAGCTGAAGGAAGCGGTCCGCGAGGGACATTCCGTGGAGGCGCAGTTGCTGGAGTTGGGCGACGTGCTATTCGTTGCTGTGAACGCGGCCCGTTTTATGGGAGTTGATCCAGAAGAGGCACTGTCCGCCACCAACCGCAAATTTATGGACCGATTCCAGTACATTGAGAAAAGATTACGCGAGCAGGGACGACGTCCCGAGGATAGTAGCGTGGATGAGATGGAGACGTACTGGCAGGAAGCGAAAAAACTCTTGGCAGATCTTAGGCCGTAAAGGCGGCAAATGCCCGTGTGGAGCGTGTCCATTTGAGGAGACTTGCCAATGGGGAGGCTTTTGTAGTAGGATGTTGGCTTAACTGGGGTCGAATTAAAAAACGACTGCCATTGCAGGATTTTTAAGGCCAAGCCAGAATAACTTGTAGTAATTCTGAAAATAACTGTAGTCTACGGGCAACCGTACACCAGTTGTGTTCAGAGCGGCTTCGGCCGCAGTTTGACCTCACGTCTGCCCCATTTTATGGACATGCAGCGTGATGATTATTTTTTGACATTTGGGAGGCTTTTAACTTATGAACAAGACAGATCTGATCAACAATATTTCCAGCAAAAGCGGTTTGAGCAAACGTGACGTTGAAGCTGTATTGAATGGCGTTCTTGGTGAAATTACAGATGCACTCGCCAGCGGCGACAAAGTGCAACTGATCGGCTTTGGTACTTTTGAAACGCGCAAGCGTTCCAGCCGTACAGGCCGCAATCCACAAACCGGCAACACGATTGAAATTCCAGAATCGACCGTTCCTGCTTTTAAAGCCGGTAATAAGCTTAAAGAAGCCGTCAACTAATGCGTCTTGATAAATTCTTGAAAGTCTCGCGGCTGATTAAGCGGCGTACGGTAGCCAAGGACGTCTCCGAACAAGGGAGAGTCGTGGTGAATGGACGCGAAGCCAAGCCGAGCAGTGCGGTCAAAGTGGGCGATGAAATCACCGTCCAGTTTGGCCAGAAGCTGGTGACTGTGCGAGTGGAACGGCTCGCCGACACTACACGCAAGGACGAGGCTGCAAGTATGTACACTTTAGTGAAGGAAGAGCCCATTGCCAGAGACAATGGTTTGAACTGGTAACTGGAATCTAACTTTCTAATATGCTGTACATTAAAGCATCCCTTCATATTCTCATGAAGGGGTGCTTTTTCTTATGCAGTTTCTTTCGTGCAGTTCTAAATCCTGTTGTCCCCTTCATAAGCTAAGAACAGAAGGAGGGGTACATGCCATGATTGAACAAGGGAAGCCCAAACACCATGACCTGCGCATGCAAAGCCGAAAGCAGCTCGACATTTCAGGCGTCAGCAATGTGGAGAGCTTTGACAGTGAAGAGTTCCTGCTTCAGACCGAGCTGGGTCATCTCACCATTCGCGGACAGCATTTACATATCAAAAATCTCAGTCTGGAAGAGGGGCTGCTGTCCATTGAAGGTCTGATTACTTCCCTCGTCTACCTGGAGCCCGGGGCCCCGGCCAAAAACGGAAAAAGCCTATTCGGCAAGCTCTTCAAATGAACCCTCACACACAATGGCTGACATTGACGTGGATGCTGCTGTCGGGCATAGCCATGGGAGTGGTGTTCGACAGCTACCGGGTGCTGTCCATCCGCTTTCATTTTGCCCGTTGGAGCATTCATATGTTGGACGTGCTGTATTGGGTGGCCTCGGCCCTGTTTATTTTCCGTGTGCTGTACGCGAGTAATCGCGGTGAGCTGCGGTTTTATGTCTTTTTAGGACTACTTTTGGGGGGTTTGGCTCTATTTTTGGGCCTTTAGTGTTACAACCCAACGTTTTGTGGTAATGTTATTAAAGATAGTCCGCAGACTGACGTTGATCGTGAACAGCATACTGCGCATCCTGATTGTTCATCCGGTGTTGGCGCTGTATCGGCTGGTACGCAAGCTGGTCGGATGGACATGGGCACTTATTGTGCTCCTGGGAAGGATGCTGATATACATCTTGATGCCGGTTTGGAAGCCGCTCGTCTGGCTGATCGGTCCGCTTAAAGCGCGCTGGAGGACTCCAGAATTGCTTGTAAAGCTCGGCATCAGACTGAAAAACACAGCAAAAAGATGGTTTGGAAGGAGGTAGTATCATGCGTAATTCGTCTGTAGATCGCCATTCATCTCCTACGTCCAAGTCCAACGCGGGCGGGCGCAGGCGAATCATGATTTGGTTGCTATCGCTTGCCGCCTTTGGTAGTTGGGCTATTTTTACCTTTTTTTCTCAAGGTATGATTATGGCCGATCGAAGTGAACAGCTCACCCAGAAGGAAAAACAGAAGCAAGCTGCTACACAAACGGAACAACAGCTCCAAACTGAAGTGAATCGTCTTAAGGACCCCGAGTATATCGGAGAAATCGCCAGAAGCAAGTACGGTCTTTACAAACCGGAAGAGACGCCAATCATCGGGGAGCAGAAATAGGCGCATCATTGGGTCAATGCTTAGTTGACCTTGGTTCCGCCATTTTGTATAATCAAATCACCACAGCGGGATTTTTTTGCAAAAAAATCGGTTGTATATTTTAAGGGAGGATCATTTTATTCTATGGCAATTGAAGTGGGCACCAAGTTAGAGGGCAAAGTGACAGGCATCACGCATTTTGGAGCATTTGTGGATTTGTCTGGAGGTGTCACGGGTCTCGTTCACATCTCGGAAATCGCCGATAACTACGTTAAGGATGTTAACGATCACCTGAAGATTAATGATGTCGTGACGGTGAAAGTCATTAATGTTGACAAAGACGGCAAAATCGGACTTTCCATTAAGCAAACGATTGACAAGCCGGCAAGTGAAGCCCGTCCGCCAAGAGCTCCAAGACCGGAGCGCACAGGAGGACCAGGCGGAGGCGACCGTTTCGGCGGTGGAGGTTCAGGTCCAAGTCAAGGACGCGGTGGTGGTGGTTTCAACCGCGATCGTGGAGGCCGTTCGTTCAAGCCTGCACCGGGTAAACCTTCATTTGAGGATAAAATGTCACGCTTCCTGAAAGATAGTGAGGAACGCATTTCGTCGCTGAAAAAGAACACCGAAGGTAAACGCGGAGGACGCGGCGCGAAGCGTGTTTAATTCACTTTGACAACCGTATCAACCATACACGGAAAACCGTACAGTCGAAAGACTGCTACGGTTTTTTTGCGTTCTGCCGACAATAGCTGAAATATATGAAGAGCTATGGGAGCGTGGGAGATCCATCCGGCGGTAATTTTGCATGCGTTTTATGGTATTCAAGATTTGTTGAAGAAAAAGCAGGGCGATCAAGCTGAAAAGTGGACGTTTTTTTTGTCGTGTGGACTTAATCGTCCGACAAACTCCAACGGTTTTCCGTCTATCTTCTGGGCTAATCGCTAGTCTAAGCGAAAGTGTGGGCGACAGGAAGGGGCTTTGTAGGGAGAGGGCGCTCGTAATTACCATACGCTTCCAAGCGGACGTAGCTTGGCATTGAGGCCGATGCTCTGTGCTTTCGCGCAGAACGTTTTTTTGTCGGAAATTTCTTGGAATAAGACGTGAGGTTCTGACAAACTTTCTCAGTCGTTCCGGTTTAAGATGGGAACATCAAATTGATGAATGGGGTGCCTGACGCATGATGGAGAAATGGAACGTGGTACATTTTCCAGGGTTGAAATCCAGAAAGTCCAAATCTAAAGAACGTACGGAAGGTTGGTCTTCCAGACTCAAGAAGCGGCTGGATTCACATAAAGCAGTGCAATGGGTAACGGCGCAAAGATGGATGCTGCTATTGTCTGCGATGGGATTTTTACTGGGACGCGCCACCATTTTGGACGAGCTATCCCCTTTTGCCCTCGCTTATTTTGCAGTCATCATGTTCCTGCGGCGTGATCTGATGCTGCCTGTAGCTGTATCGGTCGTGTTGGGCAGTCTGCTTGCCCCTTATCCATCCTTATTCATGATTGGCGGCGAGCTGCTTGTATTCTATCTCCTGTATCGTGGGCTACGAACCTTTGATCGGCTGGAATTATCTTATGCCCCGCTTATGGTTTTCCTGTCTGTGTTTATGGTCAATTTATTTTACGCGGTGATGGCCCCGTCCTTCACATGGTATGACCTTATCATCGTAGGGACGGATGCGGTTCTCAGCTTTATGCTGACACTTGTTTTTACGCAGGCCATTCCATTGTTTACGTATCGCAAAAAGACAAGCCAGCTCAAAAATGAGGAAATTTTGTGTCTGATCATTTTACTGGCCTCTGTGATGACGGGAGCGGTAGGATGGACGATTCACTCACTGTCTGTCGATCATGTGCTATCTCGCTATTTGGTCTTGGTATTCGCCTTGGTGGGAGGCGCTTCGTTGGGTGCTTCGGTCGGTGTGATTACCGGTTTAATTTTAAGCTTGGCCAATATGTCTGCGATTGTGCAGATGAGTTTGCTCGCATTTGCCGGTTTGCTGGCAGGGATGCTGCGTGAAGGGCGAAAAGGCGCTGTGGCGCTCGGGATGTTGCTAGGTTCCTCAATTCTGACGATCTATTTGGACGGAACCGGGGATGTGCTAACATCGACCTGGGAGAGCTGTGCGGCGATTCTATTATTCTTAATGACCCCAAAAAGCTTCTTTAAAGCGGTTTCCACCTATGTTCCTGGTACGCAGGACCACGCCAAATCCCAGCATGAGTATGCCAAAAGGGTCCGTGATCTCACTGCCGAGCGGGTGACGAAATTTTCCCGCGTATTCAGTCAGCTATCCCGCAGCTTTCACCAGATATCTGCGAGTGAGAGCGCGAAGCCGGAAGGTGAAATCGAGCATTTTATGAACGCTGTGGCGGAGGGAACGTGTGCCTCCTGCTTCAAGTGCGAGCAGTGCTGGGACGGCAAGTTTATGCAAACCCATCAGTATATGACGGAAATGATGAGTGCTATTGAGGATAATCCGAATTTGATGCCGGAGCAGATGCCGCCGCAGTGGAGCAAGGCATGCGCCAAGACGGGCGCGGTGCTGCAAGTGATGAAGCAGCAGTATAGCCTCTACCAGCATAATATGCAGTGGAAACGCCAAGTATACGACAGTCGTCAGCTTGTTGCTGATCAGCTATCGGGCGTATCGCAGATTATGGAGGATTTGGCGCGGGAAATTCAGCGGGAAGGGCAAACCATGCATCGGCAGGAGGAGCAAATACGAGAGGCGCTTGATCGGCTGGGCTTATCCATACAATCTATTGAGATTATTAATTTGGATGCGGGCCAAGTAGAAATTGAGATTGTCCATGCTTATACAAGGGGATTTGACGAATGCCGGAAAATCATTGCTCCACTGCTGTCGGACATATTGGACGAGCATATTGCTGTGATGCGCGAAACGGCGGCAGATCGCCGCCAGGGGTTGGCTACAGTCATGTTTGGCTCCGCCAAAACATATGAAATTGCCACGGGAGTAGCAAGCGCTGCCAAAGGAGGGGATTTTTTCTCGGGAGACAGCTACAGCATGATGGAGCTGGGGAACGGGACCTTTGCAGTCTCTTTGAGCGATGGTATGGGCAATGGAGAGCGGGCGCAGCAAGAGAGCAGCGCGGCGCTTCAAATTTTGGAGGAATTACTGCAATCCGGCATGGATGAGAAGCTGGCGATCAAGTCGGTCAACTCTGTTCTGATGCTGAGATCACCCGAGGAGATGTATGCTACGGTTGATATGGCGCTAATTGATCAGTATACGGCCCGGACGACATTCATGAAGATTGGGTCAACACCGAGCTTTATTAAAAGAGGGGAGGAGGTCATTCCCGTATCTGCCAGTAATTTGCCGATTGGCATTATACAGGATATTGAAATTGATCTGGTGTCGCTTCAATTACAGCCGGGTGATATTTTGATCATGATCACAGATGGTATATACGACTCGCCGGGTTATGCGGTAAACAAGGAAATATGGATGAAGCGCATGATTCAGGAAATTGAAAGCGATGACCCGCAGCAGTTGGCCGACTGCCTATTGGAACGAGTTATTCGTTACCAGCAAAATCAAATCTATGATGACATGACGGTAGTTGTTAGCAAAATAGATCATTTCCGCCCAGAATGGGCCACGCTTCATGTACCGGGTATGAGCTGGAAGGAGCGCCCGCGTACGGTTAGCTGAATAGACATTGCCCGGGAAATTCCGCATCCTTTTAAAAAATCCGCACTCTTCGTTTGAATCGTTCGAGATTCGGCAAAGATAGAATCTATCAGGATAGATTACGAGGAAGCGGAGGTCAAAAAGCTATGAAGCAAATTTTGATCATTACAGACGGATGCTCTAATGTGGGTGTCAGCCCGGTCATGGCGGCGGCTCAGGCTTTACAGGAAGGCATTACGGTGAACGTAGCCGGAGTCATAGATTACGGGACGATTGGCGAGCTTGGAAGTACAGAGATTCAGGAAATCGCTAAAGCGGGAGGAGGTTTCAGCCAAATCGTAGGCACGAAGCAGTTGGCACAGACCATGCAGATGATGACCCGCAAAACAGTGGTTCAAACGATTCAGCAGGCGGTTAATAGAGAGTTAACGCATATTTTGGGTGAGGGGGGCGCTCGACATATCGGTGAACTGCCGCCGGCCAAACGGGCCCAGGTGGTCGAGGTGATGGATGAACTGACTGAAACCAGCGCTTTGGAAATTGCTTTGCTCATTGATGCCAGTGCGAGCATGAAGCCCAAGCTGCCTGCTGTAGAAGACAGTATTCGGGATTTGCTGCTCAGTTTACAGTCCAGAAGCGGGCCTAGCCGTATTTCTGTCTTTCATTTTCCTGGGGGACGGATGGGTGAAGATGCGGTAATGGATATAGGTTGGACCTCTGAACTTAGCCAGGTTAAGTCGATATTTGGCCGTTTGCGGATGAAGGGGGCGACGCCAACAGGTCCAGCCATTTTACAAGTGATTGATTATTACCGATATGTTACACTAGGGGAACAGAAAGATATGGAAGAATCCTATGGCAAAGGAGAAGGGATGCTCGGTGACTACGTCGTCTGATCCCGTTCTTGCACCCGGAACGGTCATCAAGGGCAAGTGGAAGCGGAGCAGCTATGTCATTCAGCGTCTGCTGGGCCGTGGGGCGAACGGAACTGTATATTTGGTAAAAGAGGCACAGGCAGATCGACAATTTGCTCTGAAAATGGGGAAGAACACGCTTGATCTGCAATCGGAGATTAACGTGCTGACCACATTGCAGTCGCAGGGAACCCAATCCGCTCTCCAGCAAAACGGACATCCATCCTTTTTGTTCGAGGTGGACGATGTATCCTTGCGTAGCGGTGGGGAAATACCCTTTTATGTCATGCGATACGTCAAGGGAGACCCGCTTCACCGTTTTGTGGCGCTCAAGGGAGCGGAATGGTATGGTGTGGCTGGAACTGGCATATTGAATCGTTTGGCTGATCTGCATCAGGCAGGATGGGTATTTGGCGATTTGAAGCCTCAAAATATTTTGGTCAATGCCTATGGAGAAGCCGAGTTGATTGATTATGGCGGGGTGTCACTTGCGGGACGGAGCGTCAAGCAATTTACAGAATGGTATGACAGGGGATTCTGGAATGCGGGCAGTCGAAATGCCGATTCTCAGTATGATCTGTTTGCCTTTGCCCTTCTGACTATTCATATATTGGAGGGCGAATCGTTAAAAGTAGCGGCGGGCAGGCTACCACAGCTGCGTAATACGGCGGAATTAACCATCATCATTCGTCGTAGCCGTGTATTACGACCCTATGCCGAATGGCTGATGGGTGCAGTGCGTGGAGAATATCCCGATACCCGTGTGGCGGCTCGTTCCTGGTCGCGTCTGGCTGCTGCGCATGTCAGGCAATCGTCCGTGAAAAGAGGAACTCCACGCTGGCTGGGATATGCTTTCACTCTCTCGCTTTTGCTGCTTGCCGGAGCGCTCTGGATTGCGCTAAGGTAGCGGCAGGACTTACATAAGATAACAGAGGATCATCATTTTTCGGTCGGCAGAAAAGAGGGTCGTGAATGGGAACAACAAAACCGACCGGTGTTGTACAGGAAGTGCTCGCCCTCGCGCGGGATCATTCGCTGTGGAGCCCCGGAGACCGCATTGTGGTTGCTGTATCCGGCGGGCCGGATTCGGTGGCCCTTTTGCACATTTTACATGAAATATCCGTTGTACATATGTCTTTGCAGTTGATCTGTGCTCACGTCCATCATGGCTTCAGACCGGAGGAATCGGATGCGGAGGCTGAAGAGGTACGTCACATGGCCCTGAAACTTGAGGTTCCGTTTGAAATGATTCGCGTTGATGTGCCCGCTTATATGAAGGAGAGCGGCAAGGGACCGCAGGAAGCGGCTCGCGAGCTGCGCTATACCTTTTTGCATGATACGGCTGCAAAGTGGGCGGCACAGCATATTGCGATGGCTCATCATGGGGATGATCAGGCCGAAACCGTTCTTCTGCACTTGCTGCGCGGTAGTGGCCCGGCGGGTTTGGCGGGTATGCGGCTGACACGCAAGGAAAAAAATGTGCAACTCATTCGCCCGTTGCTTCGTATGTACAAGGCTGACCTGATCGAGTTCTGCAAGTATCATGACCTTTCCTATGTAACGGATAGCAGTAATTTATCATCGAAATACCGCCGCAACTCCATTCGTATGGATGTGCTTCCTTTTTTGGGGCAATATAATGAGCAACTGACACCTTCTCTAAATAGGCTGGCTGAAACCATGGCTGACGAAAATGATTTTATGGAGGCATCCACGCTGGCGGTATATGAGGAATTGGTGCACATAGATAACAGCAGGTATATGTTTTCCATCGCTTCCTATCGTAAGCTATCCGTTGCTTTACAACGGAGGTTGATTAAACTAATATTAAATTATCTGCCTTCGGACAGTGAAAATTTAGATTTTCGTAAAATTGAGACCGTTCGACTGAGGCTTCTCCAGGAACGACCATCCACGTGGAGTCTGGACTTGGGCGGCGGTGCAGTTGGAGTCCGCGAATATGACCAAGCGGTTTTGTTTGACCGTACGCAAGGCGTTATGGGCGAATGGTGCTATGGACTGGACGTATTGCCTATTTCCGGTGAGCTTGAATTGCCTGAGGCGGGGGGGATACTTCGGTGGCGAAGAACTTCTTATCCGGTTGGACAAAATCCGGCGAATGAGGAGGAAGCATGCTTCGACGCAGATGAATTGGTTCTGCCGTTGACAGTACGCTCGCGATTACCTGGAGATACCATGTATGTAATGGGATTAAACGGAAGAAAAAAGGTTAAAGATATTTTCATTGATGAAAAAATACCTCCTTCGCTGCGTCCCGTTATTCCCGTCGTCTGCGACCGTTCCGGGGCTATTCTCTGGATTCCGGGCGTGCGGCGTTCTGTACATGCCGCGGTGCAAAAGCACACGTCTTCGGTTATATACATGTCATGGCAAAGACAGGAGAGTCCAGGGCATCGGTAATTGCGCAGGAACGGCTTTCATAGTATAAACTTAGGAGGTTTACACCGTTGCAAAATGATATTCAGGAAGTATTGATCAGCGAAGAAGAAATTCAGAGTAAAATCAAGGAATTGGGTGCACAGCTCAGCGTGCAATACGAAGGAAAGAATCCGTTGGTGATCTGCGTGCTGAAGGGTGCGTTTATCTTTATGGCGGATTTGGTTAAAGCTATTACAGTACCACTTGAGCTTGATTTCATGGCTGTATCCAGTTATGGTGTGTCCACCAAGTCATCAGGCGTCGTTAAAATTATTAAGGATTTGGACGCTTCGGTTGAAGGACGCGACGTTCTGATCGTCGAAGATATTATCGACAGTGGCCTGACGTTGACTCATTTGATTGAATTGCTTAAGAACCGTAATGCCAATTCGGTATGTGTCGTAACCCTGTTTGACAAACCTGCCCGCCGGACGGTTAATCTTGAAGCTGATTATACCGGATTTACTCTTCCGGATGCGTTTGTTGTGGGTTATGGTCTGGATTATGCCGAGCACTACCGGAACCTCCCATACATAGGGATTTTGAAGCCGGAAATCTACACCAGCTAATCTCAGCCTCCAGTCCTAGGACTAAATAGCGTCCTTTGTTGAGAAGGGCTTATAGGCTATGGTAAAATAACTTAAGTGTTTCGAGAGGAGGTAGGGGATGAATCGGTTCATCCGGAATTCTGGTTTTTATTTGATTCTTTTTTTAGTTGTGGTGGGTATCGTTCAGTTTGTCAGCAACAGTAACGAAGCCTCCGATCTCCCTAGATATGACCAATTACGGCAAGAGGTTAAAGCAAATAATATCTCTAAAGTAACGGTCCAATTTGACGGTTACGCCTATCTTGTAACCGGTGCATATAAGAAGCAGCCGGCTAATGCCAAATCCACCAATTTTTCTGTGTATGTTCCGCCAACGGACTCTGCTTTAACCGAACTGGTTAATGCTAGTGAAACGAACGGATTTGAATACGTACAGAAGAAAATGGAAGGCGAAAGCATTTGGCTGACGTTCTTGACTTCTATTGTTCCTTTGGTGATCATGTTCCTGTTGTTCTTCTTCCTGTTTAATCAGGCGCAGGGCGGTGGCGGCAAAGTTATGAACTTCGGTAAGAGCAAAGCCCGTCTTTATAACGAAGAGAAGAAGAAAGTCACCTTCGAAGACGTGGCAGGGGCCGACGAAGAGAAGCAAGAGCTTGTTGAAGTCGTAGAATTCTTGAAGGATCCGCGTAAGTTCGCAGCTGTGGGCGCCCGTATTCCAAAGGGTGTTCTGTTAGTGGGCCCTCCGGGTACTGGTAAAACACTCTTGGCGAGAGCTGTTGCAGGCGAAGCTGGAGTACCTTTTTTCAGCATCTCGGGTTCTGATTTTGTAGAAATGTTCGTCGGTGTCGGCGCTTCCCGTGTACGGGATTTGTTCGAAAACGCGAAAAAGAACGCACCATGTATCATTTTCATTGATGAAATTGATGCTGTCGGACGTCAACGTGGCGCTGGATTGGGTGGCGGACATGATGAACGTGAGCAGACGCTTAACCAATTGCTCGTTGAGATGGATGGATTCGGAGCGAACGAAGGTATTATCATCGTAGCTGCAACGAACCGTCCGGATATTCTGGATCCGGCATTGCTTCGTCCGGGACGTTTTGACCGTCAAATTACAGTTGATCGCCCAGACGTTAAAGGTCGCGAAGCTGTGTTGTTTGTACATGCACGCAACAAGCCATTAACTAAAGATGTTAAAATGGATGTTATTGCGAAGCGTACAACAGGCTTTACAGGCGCTGATTTGGAAAACCTGTTGAACGAAGCTGCGTTGTTGGCAGCCCGTCGTGACCGTAAAGATATTTCGATGCGAGAAGTGGATGAAGCGATCGACCGTGTTATCGTAGGTACAGAAAAACGCAGCCGCGTAATCAGTGACCGCGAGAAACGGATTGTAGCTTATCACGAAGCAGGCCACACGATTATCGGCTTCTTCCTGGAAAATGCCGACATGGTTCACAAGGTAACGATTATTCCACGTGGACGCGCAGGCGGATATGTCATCATGCTTCCGAAGGAAGATCGCATGCTGACAACCAAGCAGGAATTACTGGACAAAATCACTGGTTTGCTGGGTGGACGCGTATCCGAGGAACTGTTTATTGGTGAAATCGGAACAGGTGCCTATAGTGACTTCCAACAAGCAACAAGCATCGCACGCAGCATGATCGTGGAATACGGTATGAGTGAGAAGCTCGGTCCAATGCAGTTCGGCACTTCGCAAGGCCAGGTATTCCTTGGACGGGATATCGGTCATGAGCAGAACTACAGTGATCAGATCGCTTATCAGATTGACCAGGAGATGAACCGTTTCATCACCGAGTCTTATGAGCGTGCCAGAGAACTCCTGACCAAGTATTCCAAAGAGGTTCATTTGATCGCCCAAACCTTGCTGGTAGAAGAAACTCTGGAACTTGAGCAAATTAAACGTTTGATCGAGACAGGTTCTTTGGACGGTAGCACGAATGAGGGAGAAGGAACACCACCGGAAAATGGTGAGCCTGTGATCGACAACATCGGAGACGTTCGTGTACGTATTCAAGGCAAGGATGACGAGCCAAAGAATACAACGGATCAACCGAATGATATTCCTAATCTGCAAAAGCCAGAGGACGGTAATAATTCGGGCAACTCTGGTGGCACTCCACCGACAACAACCTGATCATCGGGTTGACAGTTGAATAAGCGTAGATGAAAGCTCCGGGGAACCAGTAACGATTGGTTTTCCGGAGCTTTTTAAATACTGGAGAAATAGCTGAGGCGATTTGACAGACGAAGGAACGTTGTGTACATTTATTGTTAAATAAACGGCTGTTCGTGTTCTTAGCTTATACAAGCTGTCAGCCGCTGTAACCGACTTTCAATCCTTTTGAACATATACCTTGAGCGCATACTGTACAACCTATGGTGTGCGCTATTCTTCTGTGAAACAGGTGAAGGCATGATTCCAAGATATCTGGTTGATTTTGATGTAGCGGAATTACCCAAATTCGAAGCCGACGTGATGATTATCGGCTCCGGCATTGCGGGCTTATATACGGCCATTAAGGCTGCGGAGAATCGGCGGGTGTTGCTAATTACCAAGAAGGCATTGTTGGAAAGCAACACCAAGTATGCGCAAGGCGGCATCGCCGCTGTCACTTCGGCTGAGGATGCACCAGCTTATCATATTCAAGATACTCTGATTGCAGGTGCAGGTTTGTGTGAACCTGAAGCGGTCAGGGCTCTTGTTCATGAGGGTCCAAGCGGTGTACAGGAATTAATACGTTTAGGAACGGCTTTTGACCGGGAGAATGGCGAATTTGCGCTGACACAGGAAGGCGCACATAGCCATCGGCGCATCTTGCATGCAAATGGGGATGCCACTGGGTATGAAATTGTTCGTGCATTGTCAGAGAAGGTCGCTGATCATCCCGCTATCGAGGTATGGAACGAGCATATGGTGATCGACCTGCTGACCGAGCATGGCGAGTGCATCGGCGCTCTGGTTCAAAAGCCGAATGGCGAACGATTATATGTCACTGCGAATGCAACGATTTTATGCTCCGGGGGCGGCGGACAATTATATCGATACACGACCAATCCCGATATCGCGACCGGGGACGGGGTTGCTATGGCATATCGCGCTGGCGCAGCTGTGCGGGATATGGAATTTATACAGTTTCATCCGACAGCTTTGTGTCATCCGGGTGCTCCAAGATTCCTGATTTCCGAAGCCGTGCGGGGCGAGGGGGCAGTGCTGCGCAATATTCATGGAGAGCGATTCATGGAGCAGTATGATTCCCGACAGGAACTGGCACCAAGGGATATTGTAGCTCGTGCCATCGTTCATGAGATGGAACATACCCAGGCTGCGTTTGTATATCTGGATATTACACATGAGCCTTCTGAACGGATCAAGCAACGGTTTCCAACCATTTATCGAACATGTCTGTCCTTTGATCTCGATATAACGACGGACTGGATTCCTATAGCGCCCGCTGCGCATTATATGATGGGCGGCATCCAGACCAATTTGCATGGAGAAAGCACCCTTGCACGCCTGTTCGCTTGTGGTGAGGTGTCTTCGACGGGTGTACACGGGGCTAATCGGTTGGCGAGTAATTCGTTATCTGAGGCGGTCGTATTTGGCAGCAGGATTGTCGAGCGGTTACATTCTTTACCGCCGCTGGCTGGTCATACGCTGATATCCTACAACGACAACCGCGTGGACTCTCTTGCTTCGTCTATCATGGAGCAGCAGCTTAAGCTGCAAGAAACAATGGTTCATTATGTCGGAGTCCGTCGGAATGGGGAGGGGCTGCAAGCAGCACTGGATCAGCTACGGGGGCAGATGTCCGTTTTGAGCGCTGTCCTGACCAGTCGGGAAGAGATTGAGTTTGCCAATTTGCTCACCTGTAGTTTGCTGGTCACGGATGGGGCGTTGCTGCGTGAGGAAAGCAGGGGAGCACATTACCGTGACGATTTTCCTACAGCAGACGATGGCGTATGGCGCAAGCATGTCCAGCAGCGACGTGAGCAAGGGATAACGGAGGAGTGCGTTCATGACATCTAACAGCGAGCATTACGGAGAGTTTAGCGGGTATCAGGAAGAACTGACAGCACAAATTCGCAGCTGGCTGCGAGAAGATACAGGATCGGGCGATGTGACCACGCGCTGGACCATCGAGCCGAATCATCAATCCAAAGCGGTAATCCATGCCAAGGAATCCGGTGTTGCTGCGGGCTTGCCTGTGGCAGAACTCGTATTTCGGGTCGTAGACCCCTCGCTGTCCTTCACTCCACTGGTGACCGATGGGCAATGGATCGAGCAGGGGACCGTTCTGGCAGAAGTGACAGGGAGTACCCATGCGATTCTGACTGGAGAACGTTTGGCTCTAAACTTGATTCAGCGGATGTCCGGCATTGCGACGCGAACAAAATCTTTTGTCGACCAGCTCCACGGACTTTCGACGCGCTTGGTGGATACACGGAAAACAACACCAGGGCATCGGCTGCTTGAAAAATACGCTGTTCGTGTGGGTGGCGGTTCCAATCATCGGTTTGGCTTGTACGATGCCGTTATGATAAAGGATAATCATATCAAGGGTGCCGGTGGGATTATGCAGGCAGTGACCCGGGCACGTACTCATATTCCGCATACGATGACGATTGAAGTAGAGACGGAAAATATGGAACAAGTTCAGGAAGCGCTGAATGCCGGAGCGGATATTATTATGCTGGATAACATGTCCGTTCAGGAGATGAAGGAAGCAGTTCGTTTTATTCGGGAACAGGCTCCACATGTCAAAACGGAAGCTTCAGGCAATGTATCGCTGGAAACGGTGCGTGCGATGGCTGAGAGCGGCGTAGATGTGATTTCTGTAGGCAGGCTGACTTACTCTTTTCATAATCTGGATATCAGCCTTGACCTTAACGCAAAGAAAGATAGGTGACACCGATTGATTCTTGTAGTGGATGTGGGCAATACCAATATTGTGCTGGGGATGTATCAGGGGCGCGAGCTGCTGCATCATTACCGGATTAGCACCTCCAGACAGGCAACCGCAGATGAATACGGCGTGCTCATACATAATCTTTTTAGTATGGGCGGTGTATTTAAGGATGATATTGAAGGGGTCATTATCTCCTCAGTCGTTCCACCGCTGGTTCATGTATTGGAGGAAATGTGCGACAAATACATAGGCAGAACGCCCCTAATTGTCGGACCGGGAATCAAGACCGGTCTTAATCTGCGTTATGAAAATCCGCGTGAAGTAGGGGCTGACCGGATCGTGAACGCCGTTGCTGCTGTCGAGCGGTATGGCGGTCCTCTGGTTGTGGTGGATTTTGGAACAGCGACGACGTTTGATTGTATTGATGACAAGGGAAACTACTTGGGTGGAGTCATTGTGCCAGGTATCGGGATATCGACGGAGGCGCTGTATCAACGAGCTTCCAAGCTGCCTCGCATTGAGCTGGAAAAACCCAAGAAGGTCATCGGCCGCAATACGGTTCATGCTATGCAAGCGGGGATCATTTTTGGTTATGCAGGGCAAGTGGACGGTATTGTGGAGCGCATCAAGGAGGAAATGCAGGCAGAGCCTACGGTTATTGCTACCGGGGGTCTTGCCGAGTTAATTGCCTCGGAGACACGGAGCATTCAGAAAGTGTTGCCGATGTTGACGCTGGAAGGCTTGCGTATCATTTACCAACGTAACGCTGAATAAAAAATGGATATAAGCTGCCGCCGAGGCCAGCCGGAGATGAAACCGGTTTGGATTGGCGGCGTTTTTCGTCTATACTGAAATATGTTACGTTTTTGAACGATTCGCGTGATCTGTCGATGCAGGTTGTTTATATAGCAGGAATCATGCTTTAGTTATGCGGAAAAAAACATACACTAACGAAAATAACATCATATAGCTGCTCTGAGCATAGGGGAGGAAATCAATTTGGAAAAGAAACAGGATCGACTTATTCGTGGTACAGCTATGGATGGAAGGGTCAGAGCCTTTGCGGTCCGGACAACAGAACTGGTGGAGGAACTGCGGAGAAGACATGATACGTATCCTACCGCCACCGCTGCTTTGGGACGAACACTTACAGCGGGTGCCATTATGGGCTCTATGTTAAAAGGTAAGGAGCGACTGACCGTTCAAGTTAAAGGTGACGGTCCAATCGGACAAATCGTCGTTGATGCCAACGCTGTAGGTGAGGTGCGGGGCTATGTGTCCGAGCCGCATGTGCATTTGCCGAGCAACAGTATGGGCAAACTGGATGTAGCAGGTGCTGTCGGAACAGAGGGCTTTATTCATATCATCAAGGATTTGGGATTAAAAGAACCGTATCGTGGCAGTACCCCGATTATTTCCGGCGAGCTGGGTGAGGACTTCACCTATTATTTTGCTAAATCGGAGCAGACACCTTCGGCGGTGGGCTTGGGCGTGCTGGTGGATACCGATAACTCGGTTATCGTGGCGGGCGGATTTATTATTCAATTGCTTCCGGGCTTGGATGATGATGAGATTACGGCCATCGAAAATGCAGTCGGCTCCATTCCGCCAGTTACAGCTCTGTTGGATCAGGGCTTGGAGCTTGATGAAATGCTGCGCTGGATGCTGCCGGACGTTCGGATTCTCGACGAAATGGATATTCATTTTCAATGTGAATGCTCGCGAGAGCGTGTGGAAAAAACATTAATCAGCTTGGGAGAAAGCGAATTGGAGCAGCTGATTGAGGAAGAGGGACAGGCCGAGGTCGTGTGCCACTTCTGTAATGAGGCTTATCAGTTTAATAAAGACGAATTGCAAAATCTGTTAGATCAAGCCAAAGCCTAACCGGATGGGCGGTGCGAGCGATGACTACACGGGAGAAAGGATTATGGACGACTGTCATTATCCTGACCGTCAGTGTCGCCGCCTTGGGTGGTTTTATCATGCTTCGCGGGCTGTTAAAGCCGGGTGATGTAACCAAGGACGACGGCGATCATACTGTGGCGGAGATGGGTCAGGAAGGCATATCTGAGGAACAGTGGATTGCAGAGCTGAAAAAACGCTATGGAGCCACTACACTGTTGCAAATGTTAAACCGCAAAGTTGTGGAGGCGGAGGCTGGGCGTCTCGGTATCAAGGTTACCCAAGAGGATTTGCAGCAGGTGCTGAAGCAGGATAGTAAAGGGTATGCCTCGGATCGCGCCTATTTTGATGAAATGCAGCAACAGTTTGGATTAAATCCGGATGATTTGCGGAATGAGGCGGAATACCGGATTGGGTTGGAGAAAATAGCCACACAGGGTATTCAAGTTCAGGAAGCTGAGATTGACCAGTACTGGAAGCAACATCCTGAGGAATTTGCAGTCGGCAAGCAGATCAAGTTGGCAGCCATATACCCGACCCAATCGGAGGAGGCTGAGAGGCTACTTGAACGGGTTAAGCAGGGAGAAAGCTTTGATACACTTCTTCAAGAACATTCCAGTCATCTTGACGGCAAAAACAAAAGCGGACAGCTGGGATGGGTGGATGAGTATGATCCTTTTCAGCCGCAAGAGATTATGGAGGCAGCGAGAGAGCTAAGCTCCGGTGATGTTGCTGGTCCCATCGCTGTTAACGAGGGCTACGCCGTCATTTTTGTACAGGATATCCGCTTGGAAGCTCCCCCGAACGAACAACAGATTCGACAGCAAATTCGCCGCTCGCTTGCACTCGCTCAAGCTGCCCCTCTGGAAGAGGTAGAGAAAAGCTTGCGTGATAAATATGGGGTACGCATTTTGCCTGGAAAAGATATGCCCTCCATTTCTCTATAAACAGAGTGAGCGATCCTTGATTTGAAGGAAGCGCGATGCTGAAAATCAGAGCTGGAGGCATCGTGTTTTTAATGGCTCGTATTGACAATGGATTTGAAGATTGTTATGATTATCGTGAAAAACCTACCTTTTTTATCGGAAATTAAAACCAGGATTGATTAACAATGTGATTTTGCAAAATTTAATATAACATTCAATGTCAGGGAGGAACTTATCATGGCTAAAGTTGTCAATAGCGTTACCGAACTTATCGGTGAAACCCCTCTCGTCCGTCTTAACCGGATCGTACCGGAAGATAGCGCAGAAATTTATTTGAAACTGGAATACCAGAACCCAGGGTCCAGTGTAAAAGACCGCATCGCGATTAGTATGGTGGAAGAGGCTGAGCGTGAAGGACTGCTCAAACCAGGCGGTACGATTATTGAAGCTACCAGCGGTAATACAGGAATCGGCTTGGCTATGGTTGCAGCTGCAAAGGGCTACAAGGCAGTAATCGTTATGCCAGAAACAATGAGCTTGGAGCGTCGCAATCTGCTGCGCGCTTACGGAGCAGATCTTGTGCTGACACCCGGATCGGAGGGCATGAACGGCTCTGTTAAGAAAATGGAAGAGCTGCTGAGTGAGAATCCGGAGTATTTTGCTGCCGAGCAGTTCAAGAACAAAGCCAACATCAAGATTCACCGTGAAACGACAGGCCCTGAGATCGTTGAAGCCATCCGCTCCATCGGTGGTAGCTTGGACGGTTTTGTAGCCGGGATTGGTACAGGTGGTACTATTTCTGGTGCAGGGGAAGTGCTTAAGAAAGAATTCCCTGAAATCAAAATCGTTGCTGTAGAGCCCGCTGCTTCTCCAATCTTGGCTGGTGGCAAGCCAGGACCCCACAAAATTCAGGGGATTGGTGCCAACTTCATTCCTGAAATTTTGAACCGTGACATCTATGATGAAATTATTCATGTAGAAAACGATGAAGCTTTCGAAGTTGCGCGTACAGTAGCCAAGGAAGAAGGCATCTTGTCGGGTATTTCCTCCGGTGCGGCTGTTCATGCGGCTTTGAAACTGGCTAAAGAATTAGGCAAAGGCAAGCGTATTGTTGTCATCGTTCCAAGTAATGGTGAACGTTACCTGAGTACGCCACTGTATAATTTCGAGCTGTAATTACGTCGTAATTGTGTATACTATATGTAAGGAGTCCCTCATTTCCCTGTTCCCAGGGGGGTGGGGGGATTCTTTTTAAAAATAGCTTATAGACTTTGCGCAAAGTAGGGGAAGGGGAAGCACACACGCATGAAATCGACAGCTAGAGTATCGGAGGCACAGTGGCAGGCTTGGCAGAAGGAAGGATGGAGTATGCTCCCATATATCGCTGAGTATCAGTTACCTGCGGACGGTTTACCCTTATCATGGCAGAAGGCATGGGAGGATTCGTCCCCATATGCCTTTTTACTGGAGAGCGCTAAAGGCGGGAGATACACCTATCTGGGCTTAAATCCGGTTGCTATATTGGAAGGTAAAGGGGAACAGGCAGTCTGGACCGATCTAAAAAGCGGCAAGCGTGATCTTATACACGGACAGCCCCTGATAGCCATGAACGACTGGATCGCTCCCTACCGTTCGCCGCGCGTACCGGGCATCTCTTTTTTCACTGGAGGCTTTGCCGGTTATTTCGGCTACGATGTAGCTCGCTCACTGGAGCGTCTACCGATACAGGCAGCAGACGATACAGGCATACCGGACTATGTATGGATGCAAGTGAACGAGCTATGGATCTATGATCATGAGGAAGGCCGTATTTATTGCACTGTTCATACGCCCACACCTGTTCACCTGGATACCGTCAGTAGTAACACCGCCAGTGTCGATGATGTCGCTTTGGATCAGCAGAAAGCCATACTTTCCGAATATTACGCAGAAGCTGTCCAGCGTGCAGAACGTATGCTGACCCAGTGGGAAAACATCATACAAGCCGGAGCATCTGACCCTGCTTATATTCGCCGTTGCGCAAGGCTTGCCGAAGAAGAGCTGTTCGTTGCTCATCATGAAGCAGAAGGCTGGAAAGCAGCTTTCAACCAAGATGACTTTGAACACGCCGTAAAGCGCGTGCAGGAATACATTGCACAAGGTGACGTGTTTCAGGTGAACCTGTCGATTCGTCAGCAACGTACGCTGGCAGCCCAACCTGAGGATATCTATGAGTGGCTTCGCCTGCTGAACCCTTCCCCTTACATGGGCCTGCTGCGGATGCCGGATTTACGAATCGTCAGCGGTTCACCGGAATTACTGGTAAAGCTGGAGGATGGACGCGTCAGTGCACGTCCCATTGCAGGTACGAGAAGGCGAGGACTCACACCGGAAGAGGATACTGCCATGGCTGCCGAGCTGCTATCGAGCGAAAAAGAGCGCGCCGAGCACATTATGCTCGTCGATCTGGAACGCAATGATATCGGACGGATTGCTGAATACGGAACGGTGCATGTGCCGGAGCTGCTGACAGTGGAGTATTATTCGCACGTAATGCATCTCGTTTCTCAAGTAGAGGGCAAGCTGGCCGCGGGTCGTACCGCTTTAGATGTGATCGCCGCCACTTTTCCTGGGGGAACCATTACCGGAGCGCCCAAGGTGCGCACTATGGAAATCATTGAAGAATTAGAGCCTGTCCGGCGTGGTCCCTATACAGGGTCCATGGGGTGGATTGACTATAACGGCAATATGGAATTAAATATTATAATAAGAACACTAGCTGTCAAAGGCAGCACGGCCTACTTACAGGCAGGTGCAGGCATTGTCATTGACTCAGACCCGTACAGGGAATATCGCGAGTGCCGAAATAAGGCAAGAGCCGTCATGAAGGCAGTACAATGTGGTGAAGAAGAAGCCGCTTTGAGCAAAAGCGGTATCACAGGAGGGTGAGTCGTATGATTTTGGTGATTGATAACTATGATTCGTTTACCTACAATCTTGTTCAGTATTTGGGTGAGCTAGGCGAGGAAGTAACCGTAAGACGGAACGATGAGATTGATCTGAAAGGCATAGAAGAGTTGGCGCCGGAGCATATTCTGATTTCACCGGGTCCATGCACGCCGAATGAGGCGGGAATATCGCTGGACGTGATTAGCCACTTTAAAGGGCTGATTCCGATCTTCGGCGTTTGTCTCGGTCACCAGGCCATCGGACAGGCGTTTGGGGGTAATGTCATCCGGGCTGAACGACTCATGCACGGCAAAACCTCACCGATTCTCCACCATAATACATCGGTATTTGAAGATTTGCCTTCCCCGTTCACAGCGACCCGGTATCATTCTTTGTTGGTGGAGCGCGAGAGCCTGCCTGAATGTTTGGAAATTACTGCTGAAACTGCAGAAGGTGAAATTATGGGCTTGCGGCATAAAGAATTTGCCGTGGAAGGAGTTCAGTTCCATCCTGAGTCCATCATTACGGACTACGGGCATCGACTGTTACGCAATTTCCTGAAACGCAAGGTAGGCGTCTGATTGATGAAATACATCGGAGTCAATGGCGCCCTCACGGAAGCCGCAGATGCCGTGATTCACGTAAGTGATCACGGCTTTTTGTACGGAATGGGCCTGTTTGAGACCTTCCGTACCTACAAGGGAGTTCCGTTTCTGCTCGATCGTCATTTGCACAGACTGGCAGAGGGCTGCCAGATGCTGGGCATTCCTTTTCAACCGGACAAGAAACAGCTTACCGCGCATATCCAAAGTCTGATGGCCGCGAATGGTCTGAACGAAGCATATATCCGCTACACCGTGTCAGCGGGCGAAGAGGTACTCGGCTTGCCATCTGGTGACTATACGCGCCCTAACCATATTTTGTTCGCCAAGCTGTTACCAGCTACCCATACAGAAACCATGGGAACAACCGCCGCGTCGGCGCTTCAGTTGTTGCGGACCCCAAGAAACACGCCCGAGGGTGAGGTTCGTTTAAAGTCGCTCCATTATATGAATAACATTCTCGCCAAGCGGGAGCTTCAGCAGTACGCTGCTGCTGTCCAGCATAAGGCTGAAGGGATGATGCTTACGGCAGATGGTTTCCTGGCAGAAGGAATGGTCAGCAGCCTGTTTTTTGTCCGAAATGATACGCTGTACACCCCGGAGCTGTCTACAGGTATCCTGCCGGGTATTACCCGCGGACTCATTCTGGAGCTGGCGCAAGCGAGAGGCATCCACTGTGAGCAGGGTCTATACCGTTGGGACGAGCTGCGGCTGGCTGATGAAATATTTATGACGAATTCCATACAGGAAATCCGGCCTGTGAACCTGCTGCTGGAGCCGGATGGAACGACGCACCAGTTATCCGATGCCTGGACACAGGCCGGTTCCGTAACAGCTCTGCTGTTACACGATTACAGAGAGAAAGCAGGGATGAATTGAATATACCGACCATTTACCGACGAAGCTATCAGATGGGCGATGCCGAGCTTACGCTCGGAAATGCCACTCAGGTGATGGGTATACTGAACGTGACCCCGGATTCATTTTCCGATGGCGGATTGCACAATAGTCTGGAGATTGCCGTTTTACATGCCTTGAAGCTGGTGGAGGATGGAGCCGATATTATTGATATTGGCGGAGAGTCCACCCGGCCGGGGCATGATCCGGTAGGCGTGGAAGAAGAACTGGCACGTGTCATTCCGGTAGTACAGGCTATTCACCGCATTGCTCCGCACATTCCATTATCCGTGGATACTTACAAAGCTGAAGTAGCCCGGCAGGCGCTTGAAGCAGGTGCCCATATCATCAATGATGTGTGGGGGTTTAAGGCAGATCCTGACATGGCAAGTGTGGCTTCACAATTCGATTGTCCAGTCATTTTAATGCATAACCGTCATGACCGTAACTATAGCGATTTAATACCTGATATGATTGATGATTTAAAAGAAAGTATCCGATTGGCGCTGGATGCAGGTGTACGTGCGGAACAGATCATTTTAGATCCGGGCATCGGGTTTGCCAAAGATTACGACGAAAATATCTATGCTATGACTTCTCTGGATACACTAAGTCAGTTGGGCTACCCGCTGTTGCTGGCGACATCACGCAAAAGATTTATCCGTACAGCGCTGGATTTGCCTGTAGATGATGTGGTTGAGGGCACAGCGGCTACGGTCGCCTTTGGCATTGCCCAAGGCTGTCAGATAGTGCGTGTACATGATGTTGCGCAAATCAAACGCACGGTGAGGATGTGTGATGCGATGGTGTACGGGTCTAAAAATGCACTGAGTTATGATGGTTAGAAGACGCTGCATGAATGATTTGATCCTGCGATCGCTGTTGCAACGGGATTCTTTGAATTGGTAAAACATTTGGCTGTAAGAATCCCGTTGCAAAGGCGAACGCTACGCTTCTTCGGATTCAAATCCTTCATTCCGCTACAACGCACCATAAAGTCACTGCATTTTAGAGAAAAAATTGAAATAAAAAAACAGGGGGACTACCACGATGGATAAAATGGTTTTACATCGCATGGAGTATTACGGATATCATGGCGTTTTTCCTGAAGAACGTAAGCTGGGACAGCGTTTCTACATTGATTTGGAACTGGAGCTTGATCTGCGTGAGGCGGGCGAGCAAGACGCATTGGACAAAACGGTTAATTACGCTGAGGTGCATTACACCGTTAAAGATATTGTAGAAAAGGAATCTTACCAATTGATTGAAGCTTTGGGCGAACGTATTGCATCTTCCTTACTGGACACTTATACTAGTGTCAATGCACTGACTGTCAAAGTCACGAAGCCGCATCCGCCGTTCGATATTCATTTTGAGGGCGTGACGGTTGAGCTTCATCGCGCAAGAAAGTAGGAACGGTACATGAACGCACATTCGACCTCTGAGGCATCAGAGGCTTATATTGCTTTAGGGGCTAATTTGGGGGATCGTGAGCATACCCTGTATGAAGCCATCACGGCGCTGGACGAACATCCGGGTATACGGGTGCTGCGTTGCTCCAGCCTGTACGAAACAGAGCCTGTCGGGTATCTGGATCAGCCTTCTTTTTTGAATATGACAGTAGCCATATCCACAACACTTGCTCCAGAGGAGCTTCTGGCCTTCATGCTGGAGGTAGAGAGTCATTTGGGCAGAGTAAGACATATTCCTAACGGGCCGCGCACCATTGATCTGGATTTGTTATGGATGGAAGCGGTGCAGCTGGCTACACCGGATTTGGAGCTTCCTCATCCCCGTATGCTGGAGCGTGCTTTTGTGCTTGTGCCATTAGCTGACATCGTTCCGAACCAAGATCCATCCGGTCTGTACAGTATCGTGCATACTGCATTGAAATCATTGGATGGAAAGGACGGCATACAGTTTTGGAAAACAAGCAGCTGGCGCAACGGCTTCGCGCCTTTCGGAAGCTAAAAGGATTCACGCAGCAGGAGTTGGCTGAGCGAACCGGCATATCCTTGGCCGTACTGGGTGCTGTGGAACGGGGCAACCGAACAGTAGAGCCTGACATGTTGGACATTATTGCCCAAACGCTAGAAATTGAAGTCCGGGAACTGACGGAATGACGATAAGTGTACGATATAAAAGAAGGAATAAAGGAGTGAACAGATATGTTGAAAATCGGCGGTATTGAAATGAAAAACCAGGTCGTCCTGGCTCCGATGGCGGGCGTGTGTAACCCTGCTTTTCGCCTGATTGCCAAAGAATTTGGCACAGGCTTGGTATGCGCAGAAATGGTTAGTGATAAGGCGATCATTCACGGTAACAAGCGCACGCGTGAGATGCTGTTCGTAGATGATCGCGAGAAACCGCTTAGTCTGCAAATTTTCGGGGGAGACCGTGAATCTTTGGTGGAAGCGGCTAAGGTCGTGGATCAGGAGACGAACGCAGATATTATTGACATCAATATGGGCTGCCCGGTTCCCAAGGTAACCAAATGTGATGCGGGTGCTCGTTGGCTGCTCGATCCCAATAAAATTTATGAAATGGTATCCGCTGTAGTGGAATCCGTGAGCAAGCCTGTTACCGTGAAAATGCGTATTGGTTGGGATAGCGAGCATATTTATGCCGTAGAGAACGCCCGTGCCGTAGAACGCGCCGGAGGTCAGGCTGTCAGCGTACATGGTCGTACACGGGAGCAATTGTATACGGGACATGCGAACTGGGATATTATAAAAGAAGTTAAAGAAGCAGTTTCCATACCTGTAATTGGAAATGGAGACGTGGCATCACCGGAAGATGCCCGCCGGATGCTGGATTTGACCAACTGTGACGGTGTTATGATCGGACGCGGCGCTCTGGGTAATCCTTGGATGCTGTACCGTACGATTGAGTATTTGCAGACAGGTGAGCTTTTGCCTGATCCTTCACCGGAAGAAAAAATCCGCATTGCCATTCTGCATATGGATCGTCTGGTGGCATTGAAGGGTGAAGCTGTGGCTGTCCGCGAAATGCGTAAGCATCTGGCCTGGTACCTCAAAGGACTCAGAGGCTCTGCACGCATTAAGGACGTTGTTATGGAAGAAACGAAACGTGATGATATGGTACGTATTTTGGATGGCTTTGTATCCGGACTGCACACGGTAGAAAATGATGAACATTCCACAGAGGCTGTGTCTCCTGCCGCCGTTGCGCAATAAGGAAGCTGTTTTCTGCCTTTGTATGTGATTGACTTTTCCAATTACTTGCCCTATAATCGTTCAGTATAAAATCTTGATGTATGCTACAAATTGTATGCAGCTCTCAAGACAACAGCAGGAAATGTTCTCATTCCCTCAGAGTGGCATATTATGTTTTGAAAGCGTGCATTCCGATGCACTTTTAAACTTTTCCCATGACAGGAGAATCGGTTAAGATGAGCGATAAAGAAGTCATTCTGACACAGGAAGGTCTTAGAAAGCTCGAAGATGAGCTTGAGAACTTGAAGTCTGTCAAACGCCGTGAAGTGGCGGAACGGATTAAGGTAGCTATCGGATACGGGGATATCAGTGAAAACTCCGAGTATGAGGATGCGAAGAATGAGCAGGCTTTCATTGAAGGCCGTGTCATTACACTGGAAAAAATGCTACGCAATGCCCGCATTATCAATAGTGATGAAATTGAAACCGATGTTGTGGGAGTAGGCGCAACCGTGACCGTTGAGGATATGGAAATCGGAGATGTTACAGAGTATGCGATCGTAGGTTCAGCTGAATCGGACCCGCTCCAGAATAAAATCTCCAATGAAAGTCCGCTTGGCAAGGCAATGCTCGGTAAGAAAAAAGGAACTGTTGTGGATGTCACCGTTCCAGCAGGTGTTATACAATATAAAATCGTGGATATCAAAAAATAAGACACAAACTTTGGAATTGAATGTAAAAGCTTCCTTGGGGAAGCTTTTTTTCTCTACACCCGGACGGACCCCGGCCCGTCTATTCATATTGAAGGAGCTGATTTAGCACCATGTCGGATGAAACTACTAACCAGGAACCTCAAGAAAATCGTGAGGAACTAAGCGAACTGCTGCAAATTCGCCGCGCCAAATTGGACGAGCTTCGCTCGTTGGGCATTGATCCTTTTGGTCGTAAATACATACGCACAGCTGAGGCAGGTGTACTGCTAAGCAAGTATGACAGTCTGACCAAGGAAGAACTGGAAGAAAAGAATATTGAAATTAGCATTGCAGGCCGTATTATGGCCAAACGGGTTATGGGGAAAGCCAGCTTTGCCCATGTACAGGATCTCAGTGGACGTATTCAAATCTATGTTCGTCAAGATACCGTGCCGGAAGCTAAATACAAAGCCTTTGGTATTTTGGATCTGGGCGACATTGTGGGAATTAAAGGCGTGCTGTTCAAGACCAAAACAGGGGAAACCACCATTAAGGTGCTGGACCTTGAGGTATTGTCCAAATCGTTGTACCCGTTGCCGGAAAAATATCATGGTCTGAAGGATGTTGAGCTGCGCTACCGTCAACGCTACGTCGATCTAGTTATGAACCCGGAAGTACAAAAAACGTTCATTACGCGTTCCCGTATTATTCAATCCATGCGCCGTTATCTGGACTCGCTCGGTTATTTGGAGGTTGAAACGCCAACACTGCATTCCATCGCAGGCGGGGCGGCGGCCAAGCCGTTTATTACACATCATAATGCATTGGACATGCAGCTATATATGCGTATTGCCATTGAACTTCATCTGAAACGACTGATTGTCGGCGGATTGGAGAAAGTATATGAGATCGGTCGCGTTTACCGTAATGAAGGTATTTCCACTCGTCATAACCCTGAGTTCACGATGATTGAGCTGTATGAGGCGTATGCTGACTACCAGGATATCATGCAATTGACGGAAAACATGGTGGCTCACATTGCGCAAGAAGTGCTGGGTACACAGCGCATTCATTATCAGGGCCAGGAAGTGGATCTGACGCCGCAATGGCGCAGAGTATCTATGGTCGATGCTGTTAAAGAAGTAACAGGCGTGGATTTTGGAGCGCAATTGAGCAATGAAGAAGCTCATCGCCTTGCGAAAGAGCATAAAGTGCCAGTAGAGCCGCATATGACCTTTGGACATATCCTGAATGCCTTCTTCGAACAATTCGTAGAGGAAACACTCATTCAACCGACCTTTATTATGGGGCATCCGGTTGAAATCTCGCCACTGGCGAAGAGAAACGAGCAAGATCCACGCTTTACGGATCGCTTCGAGTTGTTTGTTGTAGCTCGTGAGCATGCCAACGCATTCACCGAGCTGAATGATCCGATTGACCAACGCCAGCGTTTTGAAGCACAATTGCTGGAACGTGAGCATGGCAATGACGAGGCTCATGAAATGGATGATGATTTTATCCGTGCCTTGGAATACGGTATGCCGCCAACAGGCGGACTGGGCATCGGCATCGACCGCTTGGTCATGTTGCTGACGGATGCTCCTTCCATTCGCGATGTGCTGCTTTTCCCGCATATGCGTAACCGTACGGTAGAATAACATAACATTATGAATATAGAGGATCAGCCGGGCTTCCCGTGTCTTGTTCCTCTTTTTCATAAGAACGGATGGAGAGAAGACTTCTAATGAAACGCAGCGTCAAGCTTGCCCGGTTTGCGTCGTCGCCTCCTTTTATATTGGTCATCGGATACTTGCTGATTATTGCATTGGGCACTTTGCTGCTGATGCTTCCTATTTCCAATCATAGTGGACATGCTCCACATTGGATTGATTCACTGTTTACGTCCGTGTCCGCTGCTTGTGTCACGGGATTAGTCGTAGTAGACGTTAATTCAACTTATACGATGTTTGGAGAAACGGTCATCATGGTACTGATGCAGTTGGGCGGTCTGGGTTTTATGACCCTGGCGACCTTGTTTGCATTGCTGCTGGGGCGACGGCTATCGTTGAAGGATCGGCTGTTGCTAAAGGAAGCGATTAATGCCGATAGCATGGAAGGAATTGTGCGCATTATTCGCAAGGTGCTGATTTTTTCTTTTACCATTGAGGCGATAGCTGCCGTAGTCATGGCTTTGCGGTGGATGAGGGAGATGCCCGTCGGACAAGCGATATACTACGGAATATTCCATTCGGTATCTCTTTTTAATAACGGGGGATTTGACCTGTTCGGAAGCAGCTTCCAACGGTATGCCGGAGATTTTGTGTTCAATATAATTGCATCTGTGCTTGTCATTTCAGGGGGATTGGGCTTTCTTGTACTAAGTGATCTGTTCGATTTTCGCCGCACCCGGAGACTGAGTCTTCACTCCAAAATGGTGTTAAGTGTGTCGGGTGCGCTTATTGTGATTGGGGCACTGGTCATATTTATTTTTGAGTTTACCAATGCACGAACCCTGGGCTCGCTGAACTGGGAAGGCAAAGTGTACGCATCGGTCTTTCAATCCGTTTCCACGCGATCTTCGGGTACCAGCACAGTAGATATCAGCGGGTTGAGGCAGGCAAGCCAGTTTTTTATCATGTTGCTGATGATTATCGGTGCTTCTCCAGGCTCTACCGGGGGAGGAATCAAAACGACTACGTTCCTGCTGATGGTTGGCGCTCTAATTGCCGTCATGCGGGGACAGAAGGAAATAGTGTTCTTTCGCCACCGGGTTCCCAAAGATATCATGATGCGTGCGCTGACCATTATTGTATTGGCTCTATTTATCTTCTCCATTGTGGTCATGCTGCTCTTAATGACAGAGGAGGCACCTTTTCTCTCACTTGCGTTTGAGGCTGCTTCCGCGATCGGAACGGTTGGTCTATCCGTAGGTGTGACCCCGGGACTGTCTGACGCGGGTAAGCTGATCATGTGTGTAACCATGTTCATTGGCAGAATTGGGCCGCTTACGATCGCTTATGCCATTCGTCCACGCTCCACCAAGACGCTATACCGTCGTCCCGAAGGGCATATCGTAATTGGATAGCTCAATAGTATAAAAAGATGCACCCGTGCTGATTGACACGGGTGCATCTTTTTTCATTTTACATCATCATCGTCTAATGTGCAGCATATCATGAAAAGTATCCAATTTGAGAAAATGAGGCACAATGGGCTTGACAGAGACTATTTTTTTGTAGAAAAAAGGCTATTTGTTTCCTTTTATGTAATTATAGACAAGATACTAGGAATATTATGTATAATATTGTATGATAGTGGGCATGAAAGGGGGGATAGCTGAGGGGAATACCAATTTCAATTTGAAAGGAATTATCTATTATGTATTTATTTATTATTAGTGCTGAAGTTTTATTCTGGGTTTTTGTTGTTGCAGGGTTGATCGCAAGATATATGTTTGGCTTAAAGAAATTAGGCGGTCTTCTTTTACTGTGTACTCCTATTATTGATGTCCTGTTACTGATTGCGGTGTTTATCACGGTGAGCAGTGGCATGGAGATTACGACCGCTACTGGCCTGGCTGCTTGCTATCTTGGCATTACGGTGGCATTTGGTCATAGGTTAATTAAATGGGCAGATGTGCGGTTCTCTCATTGGTTTGGCAAGGGGCCGAAGCCCGAACGCAAATATGGCGCTGCTCATGCAAAAGAGGAACGGACGGGGTGGTTGCTTCACCTGTTGGGCTGGGTCATCGGTAACGCGCTGCTGCTCGCCATCATTATGTATGTAGATGATCCACAGCGTACGGTTTCCTTGGAAGGCATTATGAGCACATGGGCAATTGTTCTGGTAATCGATTTTATTGTTTCCTTTAGCTATACTTTGGCTCCAAAGAAAAATAAGGCGTAGCCCTCAGCACACTTGGATGAAATAAGACCGATCAATCAGGATGTTCAAATCGGAAGGGACATTGATGGTAAAAAATGAAGTTGTCACTTCCGGTAGTTTGCTGAGTTTTTATACTACACTCGCTTTGACAGTCACCTCATTTTTGCCTCTCTACCTTTTCACTCGTATGGATTCCTTCCGATTTGAACACAGACCAACAGAAGCAGTTCAGATTATTTTTTCGTGAGCTGACAGACCATGCATCATGTGTTCTCCTGACCTTTTTAAGAAGGAGAGTAATGAGATGACTTTATGTCTTGTAAATATTTATGAATTTTAGATGAATTCTTGAATCTGCGTAAAACGTGGCCTGTTTAACTTTGGCAACTAACATGATAATATTCCAGAAAAGATTACATATGTCTATATATGTAGACATACGAAATTAAGTTGTTTTTTTGTAGAAAAATGTAAATAAGAAAGGTGGTTTCTGTGGCAGCACTGCTGAGTAGTAAGAACATTTTGATTATGGGCGTGGCTAATAACAGGAGTATTGCCTGGGGGACAGCCCAATCTTTAGCTGCTGAAGGAGCAAGGCTCATTTTTACTTACGAAAATGAGAGGGTCGCAGATCGGGTGCTAAAGCTCGTTGAAACGATTCCGGGGTCCATTGTCTGTCCCTGTAATGTACAAAGCAATGAAGAATTGGATGCACTGGCGGATTTTCTAAAGGAGAAAGTAGGCGTCCTGCATGGTTATTTTCACAGTGTTGCCTATGCTAAGGCTGAGGATTTGGACGGCCTGTTCGTCGACACTTCTCGCGAGGGATTCGCCATTGCTCAAGAAATCAGTGCCTATTCTTTGGCTGCTGTTTCCCGACGAATTTACCCGCTGATGACGGAGGGTGGAAGTATCGTCACCATGACGTATATTGGCGCAGAACGAGCGATCAAGAATTACAACGTTATGGGTGTGGCGAAGGCTTCACTGGAAGCAAGCATGCGCTATCTGTCGAACGATCTGGGTACTTATGGTATTCGTGTCAATGCGATTTCGGCTGGTCCCATACGGACTTTGGCCGCATATGGGATTAAGGATTTTAGCACGATGCTAAAGCATATTGAAGAGACGACGCCCCTACGCAAGACGGTTGACACGTCCGAAGTTGGAGATACCGCGTTATTCCTATTTTCCCATTTATCGAGAGGCATTACGGGAGAAGTTATCCATGTTGATGCAGGATACCATATTACGGGGATGTAAGGAGGGAACGCTGTGCTTGTTACGCATACGGATTGCCGTATTATCTCACCTGAAGGGATTATGACAAGGGAGCGTCTGGAGCGGGATGTTACGATCTTCTCCCGTATGTTGGCTCTCCGAGGAATTCCTGAAGAAGGCAGAGTGATTCTGAAAGCGGCCAATTCTTATTATTTTGTTGTGTGTCTGTTCTCCCTGTGCAACATTGCTGTTTCGGTGACTGTAGTGGACGAGCAGACTGTGCTTGATGAAATAGCTCAAATTTACGACGAAGCGGGTGCCTGCTGTATCCTGACCGATTGCGATCCAGGACTTTCTCATGCTTCTGTTATTCTGATTCAAGATCTAATCCAAGAAGAAACAGTACACCCACATTGGGTTGGAGAGCCGGAGATCCAAGGCATCGACTTTAACAAGTGGTGCGAGAGATCGGATGCTCTCATTCTGTATTCTTCAGGTACGACGGGAAAACCCAAGGGAATCGTGAAAGCTGGATCAGCCTTCATGAACAATATCAGGCATTCTATACACGCCATGAACTACCTGCCGTCTGACCATATGCTCCCCGTTGTACCGTTTTCTCACTTCTATGGTATTTCACTCATCTTCTCCTGGTGGTTAACCTCATGTTCTCTCATCATTTGCAATCCTAAAAACCTCTGGAGCGTCATTGCAAGTATTACGAAGGACCGGGCGACGGTCGTAGACGCTAACCCCTCGGCTTTTTACACCTTGTTGCGTATGCTAAACCGAAAACCCGAACAACTGGAAATGGTCAAGGAATCTCCGGTGCGCATGTGGTGCGTAGGCGGTTCTCCACTTACCCAAGACCTCGAAGAGAAATTTAACAACATATTTGGACAGCCCTTGCTGAATGGTTACGGTCTTTCTGAATTGGGCAACGTTACGCTGGGGACGCTGGAGTGTCCACAAGGTTGTGGCAAGCCGTTGCCGGGTGTGGATCTGAAAATACTAGATGCTGCTGGCGAGCAGCAGGCGGACGGCATCGTAGGCGAAGTGTGGATACGCAGTGCCGGATGCATGGAAGGCTACCTGAATCGTCCAGACCTGACGCAGTCGGTTCTTCAGGACGGTTGGTTCAAGACGGGTGATCTGGGCTACCTAGATGACGAAATGCTGTATGTCATTGGTCGCAGCGGTAAGACGGTCAACCGGATGGGCTATATGGTATCTCCGGTCTATATCGAGGATCGGATTGGTTCGCTAGGTTACCGATCCTGCGTGATTACCTTGGAGGACGAGGCGAAAGGAACATTGCTTGTTGCATTCATCGAAAGCGAATCCTCGCAGGCTTTGTCTGTACTCCGCAAAGAGATGAATCGGGTACTTCCTTCATACATGTTTCCCGATCTTTTGCTTCCGCTCGCCCATTTTCCTTTAAATCGCAATGGAAAAGTAGATCGGCTGGAGATGGAGCACATTGCCCTGGAGAAAGCTGCTTCTCGCAAAGTGTAAGTGTTGAGTAAACGGAGGCCCTATCTGGTTTATAAAGTATCCTGGCGGAAAGAAAAGATGTTTACCAAAAACTGCATATAGGAAAGGGAGATTGCACCATGAGTATGAATCCGGAACTGGCAAAAAACACGCTTTTTTTGGAAAGGCATGAAGCAATTCTGAAATGCCTTAATTATTTGATTGAGTATCGGCAGGAAGTGATGGATATTCTCACCCAATTTTCATCCTATCGGGCCGCCAATGCAGAAATTGATTCCACGATCCTCACACTTCAAGGTGCTTTACAAGAAGTGCAGACCTATCAGCCAAGCCTGCAACGATCTATGGCTGTATTTATGCCTTCCAACGTCGTTTTGTATTCCTATGCATTGTACCTCTTGATTCCGTCCCTTTACGTTGAGAATATAGACTTTCGTCCTTCTTCTCACGTAAACGAGTACGTCAACATGCTGCATGAAAAGCTCCAGGCTGTACATGGATTACCCATCTATATTCGTAAGGTTAGCCAGAGAGTTTTCATGGAAAATTCCGTTTTGCCAGCTGATATTGTGGTGTTCACGGGTAGCTATACCAATGCGGAGAAAATCAAAAAACAGATTCGAAAAGAACAGCTCTACATCTTTTACGGACAAGGGATAAATCCTTTCATCATTGGACCTGATGCCGATCTGGAGCTGGCGGTTACCGATGTGATCCGAATGAGATTGTTCAATTCTGGACAGGACTGCCTGGGACCCGACATCATTCTGGTGCATCAAGATGTGACGGAGAATTTTAAAAACTTGCTAATTGAGCGGCTTGACCAACTGGTGTTTGGAGCCAACAATGATCCGAACGCGAGCTATTCCCCTATTTTCTATAAAGACACGCTGTATTCGGTTTCGGAATATTTTAATACGAACGATAAGTTTATTATTTACGGCGGTGGCATTGATTTCCGTACGAAAAAGATGGAGCCGACGATTGTATATAGCGAGCTAGATCAGGATTTGGAGATTATTGAGTATTTTTCACCGGTCTTCAACGTGGTTAGCTACCGAGACGACGAGCAGCTAATCAAGCGTATTTCCTCCAGCTATTTCAGTGAACGTGCGATGGGCTGCAGCTTATACGGGTCTGAACACCTTACGGACGTTCTGCGAAAGAAGCACACGCTGACCATTAATGAGACGCTTGAGGATGTGGATCAGGGCAATAAGCCCTTTGGTGGCTATGGCACGATGTCGAATTATATTTTTTACGATTTTAAGCTCGTTTCGAAGCCAATTTTAATTTCAGAAATTGTCGCAGAATATTTGTCGGAAAAGAGGAGTTTGGTATGACTGCGAGCTTGTTTCCCTGGGATGCCATCATTGGCTACTTAAAATCGGCTGGAGTTCGGCATCTCTTTGGATTACCAAGTGATGATCTCAAAATCGTATCGTCACTCCCTTCGTCGGGTATGGATTTTATTTTGTGCAAAGATCAGCGTAATGCTGTGTTCATGGCAGCAGGCTATGCACTCACAACCAACCAGATGTCCGTATGTGTTGTAGGTAAAGGCCCTGCGCTCAGTAATACACTTACGGGGCTGCTGGAAGCGAAGAACCTTGGTGCTCCGCTTTTACTTTTGGCGCTTGGCACTGGAGGAGACAAGCTGGGTACCCGATCCTTTCAGGAGGCAGATCAAATCTCACTCGTGAAGCCGCTCGTAAAATGGGCTTACCGTGTCGAGCATGTGGATCGACTTGTATGGGCGCTGGAGCGAGCGGCTTTTTTGGCGATCAATGGGGCTCCAGGTCCGGTCTATATTGAACTACCCGAAAACCTGATGGACCAGCCTGTGCCGACAGGGCTTCAGTTTATTCCGCCAGAAAAGCTTTCGTGCTCTCCGTCTCTTCGGGAGCTGGATGCGGCATGGGAGATTATCAAGACTGCTCGCAGGCCTGTCATTTTGGTCGGAGGCGGGATGAAGTCCGTTACAAATGATGTAATCGGGATATTCGCTGATCTGTGCGGAGCAGCCTTGTTCGCAACCGCCTCGGGACGGAGCGCAGTTGATGAAGAGAACGAGCTTTTCTGTGGGGTGGCCGGGCTCTATACGGATCTCAGTCTGAGACAAATCTGGAAGGAATCTGATGTAGTGATTGCGCTGGGCAGCCGATTGGAAGAAACGGCTACGTTTGAGTGGGATATTTTTCTAGAGGATACACCTTTAATTCAGGTCAATGTCGAGCTGGAGGATTTTGCACACGAATACCGGGGTGTCAAAGTGCTTGGAGATGGATATGCAGCATTAGAGCAGTGGGTTCAACGGTACGGACATAAACCTGATGGAGCGTGGCTTGAAACGATCAGAAGGTGTAAGCAGAAGGCATTTTCTAATAGAGCCATTTATCTGGAGGAGCTGAAAAAGGCCCCTGGAATTCACGTTCCAGAGCTGCTGGAGATTATTCAGACAGATTTTCCAGAAAAAATGGTGCTTGTTCAGGAAAATGGATTGCAGGATATGTGGTCTTACTTTTATCCATATTTTTGCTTCATGCAAGGTTCTCTTTCAATTGTTCCCAGTGACCAAACGAGCCTTGGATTCGGTGCGGCTGCTGCTTTGGGAGCAAGCCTAGCAACAGAACGTCCAGTAGTGGCACTGGTAGGGGACGGTGCGTTCAATCTCTTCTGTTCGGATTTTATGACGGCTGTGCAGTATCAAATACCGCTGATTTATCTCGTGCTCAATAATGGCGGGTATGGTTGGTTGCAAAATCAGATGAACTATAAGCACCTTTCAGGGCAGTCCCTCCCATTTGTTTCCGAGGCGGCCAAGACAGGAATCCAAATTCCACAGTATGAGTTTGTGGAAAGTCTTGCGATCCGGAGCAAGGGGGAGGCCCGGAAACAGCTTCAGCTTGCTTGGCAAAAGTATCAGGAGAACAAGCTTGTGGTCGTCGAGGTATATGCTGATCTTGCGGATGTGCATGAGAAAATCAGTCATGTGTATGGCGACTTTCCTCTCTACGAGCAACAGGCTTCCAAGAATTAATTTCAGCGAAGGACGTGGGTACAGTGAGAAGACGTGTTGTGGTGACAGGACAGGGAGTCGTAACGCCGGTTGGGCTTAATCTTACAGATTTCTGGAATTCACTGTTGGAAGGAAAGAGCGGTATCGGACCTGTCACTGTTTTTGATACAGCGGACATTCCGACGAAGATTGGCGCACAGGTTACGGGCTTTGATCCGTTGCAATATATGAGCAAGAAGGAAGCTAATAAAGTAGCACAGTTCACCCAATTTGCCTTGGCGGCTGCCCGTCAGGCAGTCGAGCAATCGAAATTAGTGATTGACGAGCGGAATGCAGGCCGCGTGGGTGTTATTGTCGGCTCTGGAGCAGGAGGCCTCGACGTCATAGAGGAGAACTACAGGAAATTAACAGAGCTTGGCCCCAAAAGGGTTTCTCCTTATTTTGTTTCCTCGATGATGATTAATTCAGCGCCTGGTGAAATCTCCATTGCTATCGGAGCCAAGGGACCTTCGTTTGCCGTGGTTACGGCTTGTGCTACTGGAAGTAATGCTATCGGTGAGGCATTACGTACGATCCAGTATGGCACGGCAGATGTCGTGGTCGCTGGGGGAGCAGAAGCCAATTTTAGTCAGCTTGATTTGGCATCTTTTGCGAATATCCATGCTCTTTCCAGACGCAATGAAGAGCCGCAGAAGGCCAGTCGCCCGTTTGATGTGGACCGCGATGGATTTGTCATCGGTGGAGGGGCAGGGGTCTTGGTACTGGAGGAACTGGAGCATGCCATGAACCGGGGGGCCACCATTTTGGCCGAGGTTGCGGGTTACGGATGCACAACCGATGCGTATCATATCACGGCTCCAGATCCCTCGGGCTCCGGTCCGGCAGAAGCGATCAGCATCGCACTGCAGGATGGTGGCTTGACACCGCAGGAAATCGACTATGTCAATGCCCATGGTACAAGTACGCCGTTTAACGACCGTATGGAGATCAACGCCATTCAGAAGGTATTCGGGGAGCATGCCCCCCATTTGGCGATATCGTCTATTAAATCCATGACAGGCCATTTAATGGGCGGCGCAGGGGCAGTCGAATTAATTGCAACTGTACAGAGCATGATCCACAGCAAAGTACCACCGACACTCAATTGCGACAGCCCTGAAGCCCCTGAACTGAATTTTGTCCCGCATGTATATCAGGAACGTGAGGTCCGTGCGGCGATTAGCAATTCCTTTGGTTTCGGGGGGCACAACGTCTGTCTTGCTGTTCGCAAGTGGGAAGGGGTATAAGCCTGTGAGCAAAGAGCTAATCCATATCCCGGATGTGCTTCCGCACAGGTACCCGTTTCTTCTGCTGGATGGCGTGACTGGGTACGAAACATCGCAATGGGCGAAGGGGTACAAGCTTGTCACCTGGAGTGAGTGGTTTATTACAGAGGCTAATCCATACATGCCTTCTATGTTGATCGTGGAGTCGCTCGCACAATTGGCGGCATTCGCTGCGATTGACAAAAAAGGCATTTCATATCTGACCAACCTTAATGGAGTTCGATTCCATAGCTTGGCGAAGCCAGGGGACCGAATTGATCTCCATTTTCAAGTCAACAAGCGTCGGCGGGGCTATATACTCGGAAGCGGCCGGGCTTCTGTAGGTGAGCGTTTGGTGGCTGAGGCGGAAGAAATTGTTTCACTTGATCAATGAGCGGAGGAAGCGCACGTTAAATGGTCCTTTTGTCCTCCTGACTGCCAGTAGCAGCGGGAGGATAATCACATCACGGAATAGGAGTGAACGAGATGAATGACATGCAGTTATATGATTTAACAAATGCGCAGAAACGTATATGGTATACCGAATTACTCTATCCAGATACGTCAGTGTCACAGCTTTCCGGTACAGCCAAGATGAAGGGCCGTATCCATATCGCTGCCTTCATGCAGTCCATTAATTTGATTATCAAACAGTATGATGCGTTCCGCATTCGTATCACCTCAGTGGATGGAGTGCCTCAGCAGTATGTCGTTCCTTATGAAGAGAGACAGTTGGAGTATCTGGACCTTACTCACTATGAAAGTGTATCAGAGGTAGAAGCTTTACTTGAGCAGCACAAAAGCAAACCCCTGCAACTGCTGGATTCTGAGCTATTCCAGTTTTTGATTGTAAAGATTAGCGAGGATGAGTATTGGATTAATACCAAGATGCACCATATTATTTCTGACGGGATATCAATGGTGATCTATGGCAATCAATTGACGGAATTTTACATGCAGATCATCCAAGGAAATGAACCGACGCTGAATGACGATTGCTCCTATATTCAATATATTGCAGAAGAGAACGCATACGAGCTTTCTGACAGATACCAAAAGGACAAGGCATACTGGCTGAATAAATTTTCTGATTTACCTGAACTTACGGGTTGGAAGTCATACAATCCGTTATCTCTAAGCACCCGCGCCGTTCGGGAGCATTTTACCGTGCCAGAGGTGCTGTATCACGAGCTGCAGGCATTTTGCCAACAGAACAGGATTTCTCTGTTCCAGTTCTTCATGGGTGCGATGTATATTTACATACACAAAGTGACGAATCAGCCGGATGTGGTGATCGGTACTTCGTTCGCTAACCGGGGGAACAAAAAAGAGAAGCAAAAGATAGGTATGTTCGTCAGCACGGCTGCAGCCAGAACATACGTCGAAAAGGATATGGATGCGTTGAGCTTTCTGCAGGATGTAGCCAGGGATCAGATGTCAGTCCTGCGGCATCAGAAGTATCCATATAATCAGTTAATTCAGGATCTTAGAGAAATGCATGGTAACAAGGATATTCAGCGGCTTTTTGGCGTTTCAATGGAATACCGCCTTATCAATTGGGTTGATTTGGATGAGGTGCGCATTTTGACGGATTATGATTTCTGCGGTGACGAAGTGAATGATTTCGTGCTTCATATCGTGGAGATCCTGGATGAAGGCGAGCTGGTACTGGATGTCGATTACCGGACGACGCTGTTTGAACGCAGTGAAGTAACGGACATGGTTTCCCAGTTGCTTACGATCGCCGAGCAGATCATTCATGCACCGCAGCTTCCCATCGCAGAGGTAACCCTGCTGGGAGAAGCGGATGAGCAATCCATTTTGGCTCTCTCGGAAGGGATTGTAGCTGATTATCCGCGTGAAAAGACAATTCATGGCTTATTCGAAGAACAAGCCGAGCGCACGCCAGATCATGTTGCCGTTCAGATGGGCGAGCAGAGCATTACATATCTAGCTCTAAACGAGCAGGCTAACCAGCTTGCGAGATATTTGCGCTCCGAGGGAGTAGGAGCAGATACGCTCGTAGGGATCATGGCTGACCGTTCCTTGGAGATGATCGTCGGCATTATGGGCATTTTGAAAGCAGGAGGTGCCTATGTACCGATTGATCCCGATTATCCCGAAGAACGTATCCATTATATGCTGGAGGATTCGGGAGTCCATCTGTTGCTCACCCAAAGCCATCTATGGGAGAGTACCACATTTGACGGAAAGCTTGTGAATCTGGACGAAGTTGCATCGTATAAAGGGGACACTTCAAATCTGGAGAGCATTTCGGGGGCGAGCAATCTTGCCTATGTTATCTATACGTCGGGTACAACTGGCAAGCCGAAGGGAACGCTGATCGAGCATAAAAATGTAGTTCGACTGCTCTTTAACGATAAAAATTTATTTGATTTCAGCGCTCAGGATACGTGGACGCTATTCCATTCGTTCTGCTTCGATTTTTCGGTTTGGGAGATGTATGGAGCCCTTCTCTACGGAGGAAAATTGGTGATTGTTCCGTCTCTTACAGCCAAGAGTCCAGCAGCTTTCCTGGAGTTGTTGAAAGACAACAAAGTCACCATTTTGAATCAGACGCCGACGTATTTTTATCAGGTGATACAGGAAGAACTGGCGCACTCTTCGACAGAGCTTAGTCTTAGAAAAATCATTTTTGGTGGAGAGGCCTTAAGCCCATCTCTTCTGGGAAACTGGCGGTTTAAGTATCCTGATGTGCAACTGATTAATATGTATGGAATTACGGAAACAACGGTCCATGTCACCTACAAGGAAATCACGGAACGTGAGATTGAAGCGGGGAAAAGCAATATTGGCAGAACAATTCCGACACTTAGCGCTTACATTTTCGATGAGCAAAGACGTCTGCAGCCTGTCGGGGTTCCAGGGGAGCTATACATCGCGGGCGACGGTCTTGCCCGAGGGTATTTGAACCGTGCAGAGTTAACAGCCGAGAAATTCGTAGAGCATCCGTTTCGGGCGGGAGAGCGAATGTACCGTACTGGCGATCTGGCTCGCTGGTTGCCTGATGGTAATATCGAATATTTGGGCCGGATCGACCATCAAGTCAAAATACGTGGCTACCGAATTGAGCTTGGCGAGGTGGAAGCCCAAATTCTCAAGGTTTCGAATGTACGGGAAACGATTGTCCTTGCAAGGGACGACGAACAGGGACAAAAATTGCTTTGCGCCTACTACGTTGCCTCCACCGACCTTTCGCCGAGCGAATTGAGGTCTCAGCTGGCCGTAGAACTACCAGCTTATATGATCCCTTCTTATTTTGTCCGGCTGGAGCAAATGCCGCTTACGCCAAATGGCAAGCTCGATCGCCGCGCGCTGCCAGCTCCTGAGGGCAGTGTACAATCCAGCGAGGTTTATTTGGCTCCGAGAACTGCTGCGGAAGCGCAGCTAGTGCTAATCTGGCAGGATATTCTGGGAGTTGCCCGCGTCGGCGTTAGAGATAATTTCTTTGAAATTGGTGGTCACTCCTTGCGGGCGACATTGCTCGTTTCACGGATTCAAAAAGAGTTGGGGGGCAGCCTTTCGTTGCGGGAAGTGTTTCAGTGGCCTACGGTCGAGTCCATGGCACGACTGGTGAAAGAACGCATTCCGACTGTGTATGAATCCATCCCACGGGCGGAGGAAAGCGAAGCTTACCCCGTGTCCTCAGCACAGAAGCGGTTATTTGTGTTGAGACAAATGGACGGAGGAGAGCTCAGCTACAATATGCCTGGAGCATTCACAGTGGACGGGCCGTTGGATCGCGTTCGGCTGGAATCTGCGTTCCAGGCACTGATCCAGCGTCACGAATCCCTGAGAACCGGCTTCTATATGAAGGATGGAGAGCTTGTTCAGCGTGTGCATAGGGATGTGCCGTTCGCGTTGGACTACACAGAAGCTTCGGTGGAGGAGACGGATACGCTCGTACGCAGCTTTATCCGTGCCTTTGATCTCAGCCAGGCCCCATTACTGCGTGTTGGCTTGGTGAAGCTGGAAGAGGAACGTCATCTGTTGCTGTTTGATATGCACCATATCATTTCGGATGGGGTCTCCATTCAAATACTGGTGGAAGAACTCACCTCATTGTATCAGGGAGAACAGCTGCCAGAACTGCACATCCAGTACAAGGATTATGCTGTATGGCAACGGGAGCATTCAGAGAACCAGTGGAAAGAGCTTGAAGCATACTGGCTGCAGGCTTTTGAAGGGGAACTGCCTGTACTTGATTTGCCTACGGATTATCAAAGACCTTCTGTTCGCAGCTTCGAGGGTAGCCGAATTGATTTTACATTGGATGCGTCCGGCAATAAGGCAATACAGGAACTCGCATCCCGTACAGGTACTACGCTGTATATGGTATTGCTGGCTGCTTATTCGGTCCTGTTGCACAAATATACGGGGCAGGAGGACATCATCGTAGGTTCTCCGGTGGCCGGAAGACCGCAAGCGGAGCTTGAGAGCATCATCGGGATGTTTGTCAATACACTGGCTATGCGCAGCTACCCGGCGGGAGACAAGACATTTCAGGATTATCTTCTCGAAATCAAGGAAACGGCGCTCAAGGCGTTCGAGCATCAGGACTATCCTTTGGAAAAACTGATTGAGAAGCTGGGTATAGGACGTGATGTCAGCCGCAATCCACTCTTTGATACTCTGTTGGTATTGCAAAATACGGAGCAGGCAGAGCAGGACATGGGCGGGCTGCGCTTTACTCCTTACCCGCTGGAGACCGTTACAGCCAAATTTGACCTGTCACTTAATGTAGAGGAGCAGGGGGCAGAGCTAGCTTTTGGTTTGGAGTATAGCACGGTTTTATATCAGCGAGAGAGTGTAGAGCGACTTGCTATGCACTTGCTTCGGGTTCTGCATGCGGTCGCTGTCAATCCCCAGTTAAAGCTGGCGGAGATTGAGATGATCACACCGGAGGAGAAGGTGCAGATCATTGAAGAATTCAACGCGACATCGGCTCCTTATCCAAGTGAGAAGACTATTCATGAGCTGTTCGCAGAGCAAGTAAAACGTACACCGGAGCAGACGGCGCTTGTATTCGGCAACGTCCAGCTAACCTACCTCGAATTGGAAGAGAAGGCGGGGCGGCTGGCCCAAACACTGCGTCGCTTGGGAACGTTGAGGGAGCAGCCTGTGGCCGTGATGGGCGGACGAAGCATCGAGATGGTCATTGGTATGCTCGCGGTGCTTCAGGCAGGTGGAGCCTATGTGCCGATTGATCCTGATTACCCGGAAGATCGGGTTCGTTATATGCTTAATGATTCCGACGCCAAGCTATTATTGGTGCAAAAGGGCGAGCTTATAAGTGTAGACTACGGTATACCGATTGTCGATCTTAGCAGTGAAGAGGCCTATGCAGCTGAACCTGCCCGGCCGGAGACTGCTCAGGGATCGCAGGGGCTTGCTTATGTCATCTATACATCGGGTACGACAGGTAGACCGAAGGGCGTTATGGTTGAACACCGGAACGTGGTCCGTCTGGTCAAAGAGACCAACTATGTGGAGTTGAATGAATCCACACGAATTTTGCAGACAGGAGCCGTGGCCTTTGATGCTTCTACATTCGAAATATGGGGAGCGTTGCTTAATGGTGGGCAGCTCTATTTCGTAGAGAATGACGACATTCTGATTGCTGATAGGCTCAAAGCGGCTATTGCCAAGTATGGGATTACGACATTGTGGCTTACTTCACCGCTTTTCAATCAGCTTTCCCTGCAAGATGAGTACCTGTTCAGAGGGCTAAAAACATTGCTAGTCGGCGGTGACGTACTGTCCATATCTCATATGAACCGTGTGACCGAGGCCAATCCTGATCTTGTCCCTATCAATTGCTATGGTCCGACAGAGAATACGACCTTCTCCACCACCTACAAGATTCCGTGTCATGCCGAAGGGGTCGTGCCGATTGGTCGCCCAATTAGTAATTCGACCGCTTATGTGGTCAATGGATCGCTTCAATTACAACCCATTGGTGCTTGGGGCGAACTAATTGTCGGCGGTGAAGGTGTAGCACGCGGATATCTCAATCGTCCTGATCTCACAGCAGAGAAATTTGTCCCTAGTCCTGTCAAGGACGGAGAATCATGCTACCGAACTGGGGATTTGGTACGCTGGCTTCCAGATGGGAATTTGGAGTTTAAAGGAAGAATTGATGAGCAGGTCAAAATACGTGGTTACCGCATCGAACTCCCTGAAATCGAGGCCCAACTGGCCAAGGTGGAGTCAGTAATCGACGCCGTAGTGGTCGTTCGCGCGGATGAGCTTGGAGAGAAGCAGCTTTGCGCTTATTATGTGGCGGATCGTACGCTCACGGCAGGCGAAGTACGTCTTTCCCTATCGCAGGTACTTCCGGGCTATATGATTCCATCCTACTTTATCCAGATGGATCGTATGCCATTAACGTCAAACGGAAAAGTGGACCGCAGATCTCTGCCAGCTCCTCAAGTGGGTGCGCATACGGGACGGAAGTATACGGCTCCCCGTACACCGGCGGAAGAAGCCTTGGCGTCTGTTTGGCAAGGGGTGCTGGGTGCCGAGCAGGTGGGGATCCATGACAATTTCTTTGAATTGGGAGGAGACTCCATTAAGGCCATTCAGGTTTCGTCACGGTTACTACAGGCTGGTTATCGGTTAGAGATGAAGGAACTGTTCAAATCTCCAACCATTGCGGAGCTAAGCGCGCAAATACAAACGGCTGTGCACATGGCTGAACAAGGAACTGTGCGTGGATCGGCCTCCTTGACTCCAGTCCAGCAGTGGTTCTTTGGACGGAAGCAGGCAGAGCCGCATCACTTCAATCAAGCGGTCATGCTGTACCGTGAACAGGGATTTGAGGAAAAGGCCTTGCACCATGTGCTGAAAAAACTCGCTCAGCACCATGACGCCCTCCGCATGGTTTTTCGTCAGACAGAACAAGGCTACGAGGCTTGGAATCGTGGTCTTGAAGAAGGAGAGCTTTATAGCCTGCAAACCGCTGATTTACGGAATGAATCCAATCCGGTCGCAGCCATTACAGTGTTGTCGGACGACATTCAGCGCAGCATCAATCTGGCAGAGGGTCCGCTGTTGAAGCTAGGACTTTTCCATTGTCAGGATGGAGACCATCTCCTGATCGTGATCCACCATTTGGTGGTGGACGGAGTATCCTGGCGGATTTTGTTTGAGGATATCGCAGCGGGCTATGAACAGGTGACTCAAGGACAGGTGCTGACATTCCCGCAGAAGACGGACGCTTTCCGTGACTGGGGTGATGCTCTTTCCCGTTATTCGGAAAGCCCGGCAATCGAAATTCATCAGGCGTATTGGAAAGACCTGGAAAGACAGAAACTTGAGCAGTTACCGAAGGATGAGGCTGTAGAAAGCCTTCTTTTACGGGATAGCGAAGTGGTAACAGCACAATGGACTGTAGAAGAAACCGACCAACTGCTGAGAAAAGCCCACCGTGCTTACCAAACGGAGACGAACGATCTGCTATTGACCGCTCTGGGCATGGCGGTATCCAAGTGGTCCGGCATTGGAAAGATTGCTGTGAATCTCGAAGGCCACGGTCGTGAACCGATTATACCGAATATCGACATTACCCGTACCGTCGGCTGGTTTACAAGCCAATATCCGGTGATTTTAGACTTGGGCGATGACCCGGAAGTGGCAGCCTTGATCAAGTCTGTGAAAGAAGGGCTGCGCCGAATTCCGAACAAAGGCATCGGATATGGGTTACTCAAAACCATGGCAAGTCAGGTGGACGCAGACAGCTGCAGCTTGCAGCCTGAGATTTCTTTTAACTACCTGGGGCAATTTGATCAGGATTTGCAGGGAAGCTCGTTGCAGATTTCTCCTTATCCGACCGGAAGCGCCCAAAGCTTGTTGGAGGAACCAGCCTATACGCTAGATATCAATGGCATGGTGACGGATGGAGCCCTGACTCTGACGATTACTTATAACGGAAAACAGTATAAGTCATCTACGATGGAACAACTCGCTGGATATATTGAAGACAGCTTGCGCGAGCTTCTTCATCATTGCGTAACCCAAGAGAGATCGGTATTGACACCAAGCGACGTGCTTGCGAAAGGGCTGAGCATTGCTGATTTGGAAGAGCTTTCTAAGCAAACCAGCCACATAGGTGATATTGAGAATGTATACAGTCTGACGCCGATGCAGAAGGGCATGCTGTTTCATGATATGTTTGAGCCGCATACAGGTGCTTATTTCGAGCAGGCTGCCTTTGACTTTAAGGGTAGCTTTGATCCGGCCGCCTTTGGACACAGTCTGGATGCAGTGGTGGAGCGTCATGCCATCCTGCGCACGAACTTTTATAGCGGATGGGGTAGCGAGCCTTTACAGGTTGTATTTCGGCACAGAGGCGCCAAACTGGTGTACGAAGATCTGCGGGAGATGAACGCAACGCAGCGCGAAGCTTATTTGAAGACGTTTGCTGCAAAGGACAAAGCACAGGGCTTCAACCTGTCTGAAGATGAGCTTCTCCGTGTTTCGATTTTGTGCACAGGTGAAGATAGCTTCCGTCTTTTGTGGAGCTTTCACCACATCGTCATGGATGGATGGTGTGTTCCGTTAATTACGCAGGAGGTATTTGAGCATTATTTTGCCCTCCTGGAAGGAAGAGCACCTCAATTGGCGGAGGTTCAGCCGTATAGTCGATACATCGAATGGCTGGAACAGCAGGATGAAGCAGCTGCGGCCAACTATTGGAGCCGTTATCTGGCTGGTTATGACCAGCAGACGCTTTTACCTCAAGTCGGGGAAGCAAGTATAGGGGAAGGTTATCTATCAGAGAAACTGAATTACACCCTCGACAGGGAATTGACCGGGCGTCTGGAAAAGGTAGCCAGAGACGCTCATGTCACGATGAATATATTGCTGCAATCCATCTGGGGCATTGCGCTTCAACGATACAACGGTAGCCGAGATGTCGTATATGGAAGCGTAGTATCAGGAAGACCAGCAGAAATCCCGGGCATTGATCGGATGATCGGTTTGTTCATCAATACGATTCCAGTTCGTGTGAAGACGGAAGAAAATCTCCCCTTCAATGTCCTGATGAAGCAGCAGCAGGAACAATATATGGCTTCTCATATGTATGACACCTACCCACTGTTTGAGATTCAGGCTCAGACCGATCAGAAGCAGGATTTAATCTCACATATTATGGTATTTGAGAACTATCCTGTCGAGGAGGAGGTAGAGCGTCTGGGTGGTGGCGAGGCTGCCTTTGAGATTGAGGACGCGGAGCTTCTTGAGCAAACGAACTACGATTTTAACCTGATCGTCCTGCCGGGTGAAGAGATGAAATTGCTTTTCCAATACAATACGCTCGTCTATGACTCATCCAATATAGAGCGAATCAGGGGACATCTGGTTCACCTTATGGAACAAATTGTGAAGAACCCTGGAATATCCGTGGATGCTCTGGAACTGGTCACGCCGCAAGAGAGAGACCACATCCTGAACATATGGAAAGATATCGCAGTCCCATATGAGCATTATGCCGAGCTTCATGCACAAGCACAGACTGCACCTATTGGCCAACCTAACGTATACATTGTGGATGACCATTTCAGGTTGCTGCCTGTCGGTGTCGCTGGCGAGCTATGCATCGCAGGTGTCGGATTTACGCGGGAGCATCATAACCATCCTGAATTAACGGATGAAAAGTTCGTGGACAATCCGTTTGCTCCAGGGGAGCGCATGTATCGTACGGGTGACTTGGCTCGTTGGTTGCCGGATGGCACGATCCAGTACCTGGGCCGAGTCGACCATCAGGTCAAAATCCGCGGCTACCGGGTCGAGCTGAGCGAGGTAGAAGCGCAAATGCTCAAAGTGCAATCTGTTCAGGATGTTGTGGTCATGGCTGTAGAGGGTGATGACGGTCACAAGGATCTATTCGCTTACTTCGTAGCTGACCAGACGATTGAAATAAGTGAGTTACGAGCGGTTCTATCGGAGCTGTTACCGGTGTATATGATTCCCTCCCACTTCGTGCAATTGGAAAATCCGTTACTGACGCCAAGCGGAAAAATAGATCGAAAAGCGTTGCAGGGAGAGCGCGGATGGGCAGTTGCTTCATCTGTAGCTCCAAAGACACCTGTGGAAATTCAATTAGCTAAAATCTGGCAAGAGGTGTTGGGTGTAGAGAACGCGGGAGTGAAGGATAATTTCTTCCATTTTGGAGGTCACTCACTGCGTGCAGCCCTGCTAGTCTCACGAATTCGCAAGGAAATGAACCGTGAGATTAGTCTGAGAGAGGTGTTCCAGTCACCTACAATTGAAGGATTGGCTTATGCCATTGAGGGCTACACACCGCTCGATTTTGAGGAAATTCCTACGGCTGGACTACGTGAGCACTACCCATTGTCCTCAAGCCAAAAACGGCTGTTTATTCTAAGTCAGCTGGAAGGCGGAGAGCTGAGCTACAATATGCCGGGTATCCTTACGGTTGAGGGAGCCTTGGATCGGGAACGGCTGGAGCAGGCATTCCGTCGCCTGATTCATCGCCATGGGTCGCTGCGTACCCGTTTTGTGACTGTTAACGGTGAACCCGTACAGCAGATCCTGACGGATGTACCATTTACTGTGGAATATGCGGAGTTGAGCGGGGAAGAGGCAGAAGCTTCCGTTCAGCAATTTGTCCGTCCTTTCGATCTTGGCGAAGCTCCATTGCTGCGGGTCGGCCTTATCCGAATTGCGCATGAGCGCCATTTACTGTTGTTTGATATGCATCATATTGTCTCAGATGGTGTTTCTATGAATATTCTTATAGAAGAGTTTCTCCGCTTCTACCAAGAGGAGGGCTTATTACCTGCACTACAGATCCAGTACACAGACTATGCGGTATTTCAGCAGGAGCAACTCGGAAGCGAACGTCTCAAAGCCCAGGAAGCTTACTGGCTGGATGCATTCCGCGGAAGCTTGCCAGTGCTGGATTTGCCGGGGGATGAAGTCCGTCCTGCGGTGCGAAGCTTTGCGGGGGACCGGATCGACTTCCGTATTGATTCTTCTCTGAGCGGTTCACTCCAGGAGCTGGCTACCCGGACGGGTTCTACTCTGTTCATGGTACTGCTGGCAGCCTATACAGCGCTCTTGCACAAGTACACAGGTCAGGAAGATGTCATTGTCGGCTCACCTGTGGCGGGAAGATCCCATGCGACACTCGAAGGTCTCATCGGTATGTTCGTCGGCACACTGGCACTGCGTACTTATCCAGAAGGGGAGAAGTCTTTCGAGACTTATTTGCAGGAAGTGAAGGAAACAGCGCTGCAGGCGTATGAAAACCAGGATTATCCGTTCGAGGAGCTGGTAGAAAAGCTGGAGCTTCAGCGTGACCTGAGCCGCAACCCGTTATTTGATACCATGTTTGTCCTGCAAAATATCGAGCAGGGAGAACAAGAAATAGAGAGATTGCGTTTCACTCCTTACGATAATGTACATCCTGCTGCCAAGTTTGACCTCACGCTGACCGTAAGTGAAGCGGATGGGGCATTGGATTGCACGCTTGAGTACTCGACTGCGATCTACAAGCGAGAGACTGCTGAACGAATGACAGGTCATTTTGTACAGCTTATTCGGGAAGCAACCGCCAATCCGGCGATGCCGTTGTCATCCCTTGATATCGTGACACCTCAGGAAAAATCAAAGCTGATGCAGGAGTCGGCCGAAGCCAGAGCAGATTATCCTCGTGACAAGACGATTCATGCGTTGTTCGAGGAACAGGCTGCTCATACTCCGAATGCAGTAGCAGTCGTATGTGAAGAGGCAACCCTGTCCTACAGCGAGCTGAACGAACGGGCAAACAGACTTGCCAGAACGCTCCGCGAGCGTGGCCTCCAACCAGATGGTTTGGCTGGAATCATGGCCGATCGTTCCCTCGAAATGGTCGTCGGGATTTTGGCCATCTTGAAGGCGGGCGGGGCCTATGTCCCTGTGGACCCTGAATATCCGGAGGACCGCATTCGCTTTATGCTGGAGGATTCGGGAGCCAAGCTATTGCTGACACAAGCACATCTGGAGAAACGCGTCTCCTTCGCCGGGGACATCATCAATCTGGACGAGACGGCTTCCTACAAGAAAGATATCTCAAACTTGAAGCCTGCAGCCGGACCGGAGCATCTTGCCTATGTCATCTACACATCGGGTACGACAGGCAAGCCCAAGGGAACGCTGATCGAGCACAAAAATGTAGTTCGCCTACTCTTTAATGATAAAAATTTGTTTGATTTCGGTCCTCAGGATACGTGGACACTGTTCCATTCATTCTGCTTTGACTTCTCCGTATGGGAAATGTATGGGGCATTGCTGAATGGAGGACGTCTGGTCATCGTTCCATCGCTTACGGCGAAGAGTCCGGATCGATTCTTGCAATTGCTTAAGGACCAGAAGGTCACCGTCTTGAACCAGACGCCGACATACTTCTACCAGTTACTACAGGAAGAGCTTGCTCATCACGCGGCAGAGCTGAGCCTCCGCATGATTATCTTTGGTGGAGAGGCATTAAGCCCGGCCTTGCTCAAGGACTGGAGAACGAAGTACCCGCAAGTGCAGCTCATCAACATGTATGGCATTACCGAAACGACTGTACATGTAACCTACAAGGAAATTACAGATCTGGAAATTGAACAGGGCCGCAGCAATATCGGCATCACGATTCCGACGCTGCGTGCGTACATTCTGGATGAACAGCGCCGTCCGCAGCCGATTGGCATTCCGGGTGAACTCTACGTGGCGGGCGAAGGTCTGGCGCGCGGCTACCTGAACCGACCGGAATTGACGGAAGAGAAATTTGTTGCTCATCCGTTTGCAGCGGGCGAGCGTATGTACCGCTCGGGTGACTTGGCACGTTGGCTGCCTGATGGCAGCATGGAGTATTTGGGACGGATTGACCATCAGGTTAAAATCCGTGGTTACCGCATCGAGCTGGGCGAAGTGGAAGCGAAGCTGCTCCATGCCCCGTCTGTAAGGGAGGCCGTTGTGCTCGCCCGGGAGGATGGAAGTGGGCAAAAGGTGCTTGTCGCCTATTTCACTGCCGATCAGATGCTGACGGTAGGCGAATTGAGAAAAGCCTTGGCTGCTGAACTGCCAGCTTATATGATTCCGTCTTACTTCATGCAATTGGAACAGATGCCATTGACGCCAAATGGCAAGCTGGATCGCAAGGCGCTTCCTGCTCCGGAGGCCAATGTGCAGACAGGAGCGGTTTATGAACCGCCAAGGACGAAGGCTGAGGAAGCTCTGGCGTCCGTATGGCAAGGTGTACTGGGAGCGCAGCAGGTCGGCATCCATGATCATTTCTTCGATCTGGGTGGTGACTCCATCAAAGCGATCCAGGTATCCTCAAGATTGTTCCAAGCCGGGTATAAGCTGGAGATGAAGGATCTCTTCAAATATCCGACAATTGCCGAGCTAAGCCCGTATCTTCAGGCAGCCGGACGCACAGCAGAACAGGGCGAGATCCAAGGTGCAGCGGAGCTAATGCCAATTCAGCGTTGGTTCTTTGAACGCCATACAGCGGAGCCGCATCATTACAATCATGCCGTTATGCTCTATCGGAAAGACGGCTTTGATGAAGCTGCACTCCGATTGACGGTGACCCAAATTGCTACCCACCATGACGCGCTGCGTGTGGTCTTCCGTTCTACAGAAGCTGGATATGCAGCCTGGAATCGGGGAACGGACGAAGGTGAGCTCTACACATTGGACATCGCTGATGTGCGGCAGGCAGAAGATCAGGCAGCTGCCGTTCAAGCCAAAGCCGATGACATCCAGGCAAGCTTTCACCTGGAAGACGGCCCACTGTTCAAGCTAGGCTTGTTCCATTGTGACGATGGCGATCATTTGTTAATTGTCATCCATCACCTCTTGGTTGACGGCGTATCCTGGCGCATCCTGTTTGAGGATATCGCAGCGGGATACGAGCAGGCGTTGAATGGACAAGCCATCGTTCTTCCTCAAAAGACCGATTCGTATCTTGTATGGTCTGAGCAAGCGGCGAAGTATGCAGCAGGGCCTGCTCTGGACAAGGAGCGTGCATACTGGCAGCAGATCGAGGAGGCGATTTTGGCTCCACTGCCAAAGGATAAGGATCAGGAGCCGGGCACCATTCGGGATACCGAGTCGGTAACGGTAACGTGGTCTGCGGAAGAAACGGACCTGCTGCTGCGACAAGCGAACCGGGCGTATCATACGGAGACGAATGATTTGCTCTTGACTGCTCTGGGGGCAGCAATACAGCGCTGGACAGGCATGGAGCAGATTTTGGTCAATCTTGAAGGGCATGGACGGGAAATGATTATACCTGAACTGGATATCACCCGTACCGTGGGCTGGTTCACAACCCAGTATCCGGTTCTGCTGAACCTTCAAGACGGACAGGAAGTATCAGCACGAATCAAGCGTATCAAGGAGAATTTGCGCCAGATTCCACACAAAGGAATCGGCTACGGCCTTCTGAAATATATGGCACTGGAGAAAAGTGGCGGGTTCGGCGTAGAGCCGGAGATTTCCTTCAACTATCTTGGACAGTTTGATCAGGATTTGGAGGGGAATGCCCTCAGCCTATCCACACATTCAGTCGGTAAGGCGCTCAGCGACCACACACCGCAGCAGTATGCTCTGGATGTGAATGGCATGATTGCCGAAGGCCAGCTATCACTGACGGTTACGTATAGCACCAGGCAGTATCGCAAGGAGACGGTGAATCATTTTGCTGAATTATTACAGTCCAGCCTTAGCGAGGTCATCCGGCATTGTGTGGCGCAGGAGCGTTCACAGCTTACGCCAAGTGATGTTTTGTTCCAGGGATTAACGTTGGAGCAGTTTGATCGACTTACAGCTCAGACGGCCCACATTGGAGAGATTGAAGATGTGTACAAGCTTACGCCAATGCAGAAGGGGATGCTGTTTCACAGCCTGCTGGAGCCAGACTCCTCTTCATACTTCGAGCAGGCTACGTTCGAGCTGCGAGGCAGCTTCGATGTAGATACTTTCTTCGAGAGCTTTCAGGCTTTGGTGCAAAGACATGCCATACTACGTACCAGCTTTTACAACAACATTGGTGATTTACCGCTGCAAGTTGTCTTTAAGCAACGGCCAATCCCACTGCACTACGTAGATTTGCGTGCCGCAACTTTGCAAGAGCAAGAAGCCCAAATCAAGGCTTACACTGCTGAGGATATGGCTAAGGGGTTCAGCTTGGCGGAAGATCCGCTGATGCGAGTAACCGTCTTGCAAACAGAACAAAGCTCACTGGTATTATGGAGCTTCCACCATATTGTCATGGATGGCTGGTGTATCCCGATCATTACACAGGAGCTGTTCGATTATTATTCTGCTATGCGACAGCAGGTACAGCCTGTGCTGCCGCCAGCTCAGCCCTATAGCCGTTATATTGAGTGGCTTGATGCACAGGATGATGAGGAAGCTTCAACATATTGGAGCCAATACCTCAAGGACTATGATGGGAATACCGTATTGCCGGAAGGCAAGACGAAATCTCAGGCCAAAGAAGCGGGCTATGTTCTAAATGAGTATGTTCTCCATCTGGGTGCATCCTTGACCGATAAAATGGATGTTGTGGCGAAGCGAAACCACGTGACCGTCAACACCTTAATGCAGACAGCTTGGGGACTGATTCTTCAACGTTACAATGCCAGCTCGGATGTGGTTTTCGGCGGCGTTGTGTCAGGTAGACCGGCTGAGATTGCAGGTATCGAAAATATGGTGGGTCTGTTCATTAATACAGTACCTATCCGTGTACAGTCCTCCAAAGACGAAGCCTTTGTCGAGGTCATGAAACGTACACAGGCACAATCGCTGGCAGGCCGTGCTTACGACACTTACCCACTATATGAGATTCAGGGGAAAACAACCCAAAAGCAGGACCTGATTTCTCATATTATGATCTTTGAAAATTATCCGCTCGACGAACAGGTGGAACAGTCGGGTAATCAAAATGAGGACAATCTCGAAGTCGCGAACTTCACCATGTTTGAACAAACGAACTATGGCTTTAACCTGGTTGTGATTCCAGGCGAGGATATCAAGGTCTGCATACGTTACAATGCTTTGGTCTACGAACAAGAAAGCATTGCACGAATCGGTGGACACTTGATGCAAATGCTCGATCAGGTAGCTACTCGTCCGCAGGCGACCATAGAGGAGCTGGAGATTGTAACATCTGAGGAACGGGTGAAACTGCTAGACTGGGGCGGCAAGGCCCACACCTATCCAAGTGATCAGGGTCTGCATACCTTGTTTGAAGAGCAGGTTGTCCGTACGCCAGATAAGATTGCAGCTGTTAACGGCGATATTCAGGTCACGTATCGGGAGCTGAACGAGCAGGCGAACAGATTGGCCTCCACCTTGATCGCTCAGGGACTTCGGAGTGAACAAGTGGTTGGTCTGTTGGCGGATCGGTCTGTAGAACTGCTTGTCGCCATCATGGGTGTGCTCAAAGCGGGCGGGGCCTATGTACCTATTGATCCTGAATATCCGCAGGAACGGATTCAGTATATTCTGAAGGATTCTGGCGCTGGAATTCTGCTCACACAGAGCCACTTGACGGAGTTGGCCTCTTTTGAGGGAACGGTTATGGAATTGGATTCCCCGCACATCTACGGCAACGGGGTGGATAATCCCAATCTGCCAGTGAGAGGAAACGATCTGGTGTATTTAATCTATACCTCGGGTACAACAGGGAATCCGAAGGGAACCATGATTAACCATAAAGGGATCGTGAACTACATCTGGTGGGCCAATGAGGTCTACTGTGCGGAGCAACCAACAGATTTCCCGCTTTACTCATCCATTTCATTTGACCTGACGCTGACATCAATTTTCACTCCATTAATTAACGGAGGATTGGTACGGATTTACGATGGTATAGATAAAGCGGAGGTTGTTCAGCATATTTTGCGCGAAAATGCGGTGGACATTCTCAAGCTGACGCCGACTCATCTCAGCCTTATTAAAGATATGACCATCCCGGCGGAAAGTCGCATTCAGCAGCTCATTGTGGGTGGAGAGAATTTGACCACACATTTGTCGCAAACCATCACAGATCTCTTTGGCGGCAACATCAAAATCTACAATGAATACGGTCCAACCGAAACGGTCGTCGGCTGCATGATTCACCTGTACGATCCTGTGAAGGATACACGTGAATCCGTACCTATTGGATTGTCGGCAGACAATATATACATCCATATCCTGGATGAACAACTTCGTCTCGTGCCATTAGGCGTGGAGGGCGAAATGTACATCGCAGGGGACGGGGTAGCCCGCGGATACCTGAACCGTCCTGAGCTTACCGCAGAAAAATTCATTAGAAATCCGTTTGCTTCGGAAGGAAATATGTATCGAACCGGGGATTTGGCTCGTCGCCTTCCTAATGGAGACATTGAGTACATTGGACGTATTGACCATCAAGTTAAAATACGGGGCTATCGTATAGAGCTTGGTGAGATTGAGGCCAAGCTACAGGATATTCCACTCGTCGAGGAAGCTCTCGTTGTTGCGTGGGCAGATGCCCATGGACAGAAGTCTCTGTGTGCCTACTTCGTAGCTGATCGGGAAATGTCTGTCAGCGAGCTGCGGAACGAACTTTCTGGACTGCCTGCGTATATGATCCCGTCCTACTTCGTCCAACTGGACGTGATGCCTTTGACACCGAATGGCAAGCTGGACCGTAAGGCACTGCCTGAACCGAACTCGGGTGTGAAGGCGGGCGCGGCCTTTACTGCTCCACGGACGGATGTGGAGAACATTTTGGCTTCGATCTGGCAGGGTGTGCTAGGTGTTCCGATTGTCGGCATACATGACAATTTCTTTGAGCTTGGAGGCGACTCGATCAAATCGATTCAAGTATCATCAAGGCTTCTCCATGCAGGCTATAAACTTGAGATGAAGGATTTGTTCGGCTATCCAACCGTTGCAGAGCTGGCCCAGCGCGTTAACGCAGTCAGCCGAATTGCAGATCAGAGCGAGGTACACGGAGCGGTAAGACTGGGACCTGCCCAGCGCAGATTTTTCGACGAGCAGTCGACGGACCTGCACCACTTTAATCAGTCGGTCATGTTGTACAGACGGGAAGGCTTCAATACCGATGCGCTCGCCAAGGCTGTTCGGAAAATTGCAGAACATCATGATGCGCTGCGACTGGTGTTACGCCAAGGAGAGCGGGGATTTGAAGCCTGGAACCGCAGCTTAGGTGAGGGTGAGCTTTATAGCCTCCAGATCCACGATCTGCAGGATGAAACAGACCCGGCTTCGGCAATAGAAGCAGGTGCGGAAGCCATTCAGCGCAGCATCTCTCTCGGTGATGGACCTCTCTTAAGATTGGGTTTATTCCGCTGCGCGGAAGGCGAACATCTGTTAATCGTTATTCATCATCTGGCTGTTGATGGCGTATCCTGGCGCATCCTCTTTGAGGACCTGCAGGAGGGTTACGAGCAGGCAGCACGCGGAGAAGCTGTCAAGCTTCCGCAGAAGACGGATTCGTACCGTGCATGGGTTGAGGGAATCACACAATATGCGAACAGTCCGGCGGCTGAACAAGAACGCAGCTATTGGGCAGAGGTAGAAGGGGATGGCTTCGCCCCTCTTCCAAAAGACAAGGTAGACGGTGCTCTTCTCATCAAAGACAGCGAGACTGTTACGGTGAGATGGTCACCAGAAGAGACAGAGCAGTTCCTGAAAGAGGCAAACCGCACTTACAACACGGAAGTTAACGATCTGCTCCTGACGGCCCTCGGCATAGCTGTTCACGAGTGGACCGGGATCGAACGTGTAGGCATCCTTCTGGAAGGACATGGACGGGAGCCTGTTGTACCTGAACTGGATATCACTCGCACTATAGGCTGGTTTACAAGTCAATACCCTGTCGCCCTTGAGATGAAAGAGGAACTGGAGATCGGCGCTAGAATCAAGCGTGTCAAGGAAGGCTTGCGTCACATTCCTAACAAAGGTGTCGGATATGGTATTTTGAAATATTTGAGCGACGTATCCGATGTCTCCTCCTTCTCTGCTGAACCGGAGATTATCTTCAACTATCTGGGACAGTTCGACCAGGATCTTGCAGGGGGGATGATGGAGGTATCGCCTTACTCAGTAGGATCTGAGGTCAGTGAGCAGATGGTACAGCATCAGGCATTGAACATTAATGGACTGATTGCCGAAGGACGACTTCAGCTTTCGGTCAGCTATAACCGTCAGCAGTTCCACACGGAGTCGGTAGAGAAGTTTGTCGGCATCCTGAAGAACCGTCTCAGCGAAGTCATTGGACATTGTGTACGAAAGGAAAGAACGGAGCTTACACCAAGCGACGTACTCCTCAAAGATATCAGCCTGGAAAAAATCGAGGAGCTGGAAGAGCAGACACGGCATATCGGCAGTATTGAAAATATGTATAAACTGACACCGATGCAAAAGGGAATGTTGTTCCACAGCTTGCTGGAGCCTCATTCGGAAGTCTACTTTGAGCAGGCTAAATTTGAAATTCACGGAGCATTCTATCCTGAGGATTTCAAACGCAGCTTAAAGCATCTGATGAAACGGCATGCCATATTGAGAACGAATTTCCATGCCGGATGGGGCGATTTCCCTATACAGATTGTGTTCAAAGAAAGAGCGTGCGACTTCGTATACGAGGACCTGCACGAGCTGGAATCCGATGAAATTGAAGCGCGTCTTGCAGCTTATACTGCTCAGGACAAAGCAAGAGGCTTTGATCTTGCCGAAGAAGCATTGCTGCGTGTAACCATTCTACGGACGGCAAAAGAGGCTTACCATCTGCTATGGAGCTCTCATCACATCATTTTGGATGGCTGGTGTATGCCTCTTGTGCTTCAGGAAGTGTTTGAAACGTACGGGGTTCTGCGTGAGCAGAGGGAGCCTGAGCTTGCTGCTGCTGTATCGTACAGCCAGTATATTCAATGGCTGGAGGAGCAAGGTGAGGAAGAGGCATCCTCTTACTGGAGAGGTTATCTGGAAGGTTACGAACAGCAGACGAAGCTGCCGCAAGCGACAACACAGCCATTGGCAAAAGCAGAAGCCTACGTATCAGAGAAGCTTGTATTCACGTTGGATGCGGAGCTGACCGAGCAGCTGGAACAAGTGGCCAAGCAGAACCAGGTAACGATGAACACGCTGATGCAAGCAGCCTGGGGAATCGTGTTGCAGCGCTACAATAGAAGTCAGGATGTCGTCTTCGGAAGTGTGGTATCGGGAAGACCTGCCGAGATTCCCGGTATCGAAAGCATGATCGGTCTCTTCATTAATACGGTTCCGATTCGGGTACAGGCCGAGGGAAGCGATACGTTCTCCCATGTGATGAAAAGACAGCAGGAATTATATTTGGCAGGACATGCTTATGATTCCTATCCGCTCTATGAGATTCAGGCACAGAGCGAACAGAAGCAAGATTTAATTTCCCATATTATGGTATTCGAGAATTATCCGGTAGAGGAGCATCTGGAAGAGAAAATTGCCAGTGAAGAGGCTGAATACCAAATTACGGATGTTCAGATGTTTGAACAGACGAATTATGATTTTAACCTCATTGTGCTGCCAGGCCGTAATCTGGAGTTCTTGTACCGTTACAATGCCCGCGTCTATGATCGGGAGAGCGTGGAACGGATTCAAGGGCACTTGATAAAGATTCTGGAAAGTGTATCTGTTCAGCCTGCCATTCGTATTGATGAGCTGGAGCTGATCACGCCAGAAGAGAAATCGCAGATTATAGAGGTGTGGGGCGATACAGCAGCTCCTTATCCGCGTGAGAAGACCCTTCACGGCATATTTGAGGAAAAGGCTGCGCTCACACCGGATCGTACAGCACTTATCTATGGCGAAACGAAGCTTACCTACGGAGAATTTCATCAGCAGGCGAACCGCCTCGCACGTACGTTGCGTGCCCAAGGGGTCAGACCGGACGAGCCGGTCGGCATCATGGTTGAACGTTCGCTTGAGATGATCATCGGCATCCATGCCATTCTAAAAGCGGGCGGGGCCTATGTACCGATTGATCCGGAATTCCCGGAAGATCGTATTCGCCACATGCTGGAGGATTCGGGAGCGAAGCTTCTGCTGACGAAGAACCATCTCAAAGATCGCTTTCCGTTCACTGGCACGCTCCTGGCACTCGATGACCCGCAGGCGTATCATGCTGATGACTCGAATCTGGAGCCACTCGCCGGGCCGGAGCATCTGGCGTATATCATTTACACGTCAGGTTCAACCGGTAAGCCGAAAGGCGTAATGATTGAGCATCGATCTGCCGTCCATACGTTGAGTCAGTTGGAAGCTGAATATCCGATGCTGGCAGGTGATCGATTCCTGCTCAAAACGACATTCACCTTTGACTTCTCCGTACCGGAGCTATTCTGCTGGTTCTTTGGGCAGGGAACTCTCGTGATCCTGCCGCAGGGCGCGGACAAAGATCCGGTGGCATTGCTGGAGGCCGTGGATACGAGCTGTATCACGCATCTCAATCTGGTACCGTCGATGCTCAGTGTCCTCGTTCAATATTTGAAGGAAGGCGGCAGCCAAGGATTCCTTACTCTGAAATATCTGTTTGCCTGCGGCGAGACGCTGCCCGCCAAACTTGTGGAAGAGTACTATAAAGTATCTCCACACGCAGTACTGGAGAACATCTATGGTCCTACGGAGGCGGCCGTATATGCGACCCGATATACTACGAGCCTTGAGACTGCTGCTCTAACGCATGTGCCTATCGGTAAACCGTACGCTAACGTCCAAGTATGGATGATGGACAGTGCTTCTCAGGTATCACCTGTGGGTGTACCAGGAGAACTCTGCATTGCAGGCGAAGGGGTAGCGCGAGGGTACTTCAACCAGCCGGACCTGACGGCAGAGAAGTTCATTCCTCACCCGTACAAACCGGGAGCACGGATTTACCGGACGGGCGATTTGGCCCGATGGCTGCCAGACGGGAATATTGAGTATTTGGGGCGGATCGATCACCAGGTAAAAATCCGGGGTTACCGCATTGAACTGGGAGAAGTGGAGGCACAAATTCTTAAAGTGCCGTCTGTGCAGGAAGCGGTAGTCCTTGCACTGGCTGATGCTACTGGAAGTACTCAGCTTTGTGCGTACTTTGTGGCTGAAGAGGGACTTGCAGCCAACGTATTACGTGAAGCACTGGCCAGCGAACTGCCAAGCTACATGATTCCGACTGCTTTCGTACAGCTGGCACAAATGCCGCTGAATCCGAACGGCAAATTGGATCGCAAAGCGCTGCCGGCACCGGAAGCACTCCTGCGGAGCACAGCGGAGTATATCCCGCCGCGTACGCCGACTGAAGTAGAACTGGCGCAGATTTGGTCCGAGGTACTCGGTGTGCAGGAAATCGGAGTCAAGGATCATTTCTTCGAACTTGGGGGCCACTCCCTGAAAGTATTGGGATTGATCCAGAAGATCTCGTCCGTCATGGGTGTCCAGCTCCAGCTCCAGCTCGTGTTCAATCTTCCGACTGTGGAGCAAATGGCACATGAAATATCCAAGCTGCAGACAAAAGATGCTCCTGATGAAGAAGAAATGGAAATTATCCACTTCCCAGGCAAAGGCGCGCTTAAAGTATTTTGCTTCCCTCCTCGGGTCGGCTACTCTCTGGGCTACTATGAGATGGCTAGAGAGCTGGAAGGACATTGTGAGGTATACGGGCTGGAATTCATCGGCGATCGTTTTGAGAGTCAAGACATGCTGGATCGATACATGGATGCCATCGTGGGTATTCAAGCAGAGGGACCATATGTCTTCCTGGGATACTCACTCGGAGGGAATCTGGCCTTCGAGGTGGCCAAAGCCATGGAAAGCCGAGGTCAACAGGTCAGCGACCTTATTATGGTGGATGCTATGAGAAAGACGTCCAAGGATGAATCGACGCCGGAGCAGCTTGAAGAGATCGTTGAGACGGTGTTGGACAGCATTGGGGATCAGTACAAAGCATTCTTGGCCGATCCATCCGACAGGAAGCGAGTCAAAGACAAAATGTTGATCTACTCCATCTATCGGAATGAGCTTATTAACGCAGGTGAAGTTCAGGCCAATATCCATGCCTTGGTTGCAGAAGACGATAGTATGGGTCCGGTGACATCATCAGATAAATTGCTATGGCAACAGGCGACGCTTGGTCAATACGAAGAATACGGAGTTATCGGTACGCACGATGTGCTGCTTGATCCCGGTTATGTTGGGGAGAATGCTAAAGTGCTGAGACAGATACTTGGCAAGGTCGCAGAAGCATCATCTAAAAACAAGCCCATATTGTCCTAAGATTAATCAACAATAATAAGTTTTGGGCAGTAAAGACGCCCGGGTTCCTTTATATAGGAGTAACCCGGGCGTCTTTTGTGTTTTTTGCAACCATCAACATGTAGAGTATCTAATCATCTGTGTTTGTTTTAGCAACGGCTGACCGTGGGTGATTGATATTGGAGATTAGCTCACGGATGACTTGAATGACAAGCTCTGGTTGATCATGAATAATCATATGGTCGCTCTTTTTGGCAACAATAAATTTGCTGTTTGTAGAGATGTTGAGCATCTCACGCTGCCCCATTTGCCAGCTTTGTTCGATCTGCTCATTCCCGCGCTTACTAATACCGAACTGAGTCAAATTTTGCTGGATGCCCCGGGCAATCACACGCACAGGGAGGTTTCCCAAATGTTGCCCACGTATGGCATTTTCGGTCGTGCTCACCAAATCACCCTCCTCGGCAACAGATCGAAAGTATTTGGGTGAAGCGACAATATTCACAAACGATTTTCTATCTTGATGCTCGACACGACCAGTTAGAATAAAATTAGGGAACAGACGAAAAGCCCCCGACCTTTCTAGAAGAATGGATATTAACGGCGAGGGGTTGACCTTAGGTCGTTCCTTGGCATAAATCTCATTTGTCCGGCGGGCGTCATTCTCAGGCCTAGCATCCACCAGCACCAATCCTGCCACCTCATCACTGTACGTTTGTGCGTACAGCCTTGAGTACATGCCCCCGAGAGAATGGCCTACAAGGATATAAGGAGGCTGGATGTCTGTATTCTTTAAGGCGAGATGAAGCTCTCGAACGATGTTTTCCCCAGTGCGTGGAGTAGCAGCCTCCTCGCTCCAGGCATAGCCTGCCCGGTCATAGGATACAACGGTGGCGAATGATGACAGATTTTCGGGAATATCCCTCCAGGACAAGCTGCTTTCCCCGCTTCCCGATTCAAGCAGTATTGTCGGAGTGCCGCTACCAAGTTTGCGAATATGGAGTCGATAGCCTCCGACGTCAACCATTTTCCCCAGAGGAGGATATTGCAATTTATCCTGTTTGGATGCAATCCACTCATAAACAAATCCAGAGATAACGACAAGTAGTAAGCAAGAGATGACAAAAAACACAATTCTCGTCCATGTTCGTCTTCGTTGCTTCATTACAAGATCTACTCCTCTATACTGTTAATTAATCAATAGCTAACGTTAGTATGATACAAAATTGCCTACGTGTAATTTGGTAAGCTTGCTGAAGATTTCAGGTAAACCATCAAAATGAAGTTCCGTAATATCCATCTATTCTCTATTAAAGAGGGTGGTGGTTATGACGATGGTTTTCTCATATCATTTTTACCCATCCTTTCTTTGTCAAATCATCAATATTAAAGGGAAATAAGACTTAGCACTTGAGCTGTAATGAGTAACGCGGTATTTTGGGGCGATAAAACAATTAAATAAAAAAGCTTGCATTTAAATATTTGGCATGATATATTCTAATTCCGGCCAAGAAATACAAAGTTGCGAGCGAGAGTTACAAAAAGAATTTTAAAAAAAGCTTGCAAAGTTGGTTCGGACATGATATGATATAAGAGTTGATAAGGCGACGAGCTGAGTTAACAAAAAGAAAT